>NZ_VWPE01000010.1:0-87759 GCF_009829635.1 Actinomyces sp. zg328 | reverse complement strand
CGGGCGCCGATCCGGCCGCCGCCGGCCAGGGCTCGCCGAGCCGCGGCAACGCCCTCGGAGGCCTGGCCGCCCTGGCCACCAGGGTCGCGCGCCGCGACCCGGGACGCGCGGCGAGCCGGCCCGCGAAGGAGCCGTTCTTCTCCTTCCTGGGCGACTCGATCCTGGGCGCGGGCAAGCTCATCCTCATCATCACCGCCAACGTCATCACCTTCGTGGCCCTGGCGGCCCTTATCGACAAGATCCTCGGAGCGATCTGGGAGCCGCTCTCCCTGGAGTCGGCGCTCGGCGTCGTCATGTACGCGCCCGCGCTCCTGCTGGGCCTGGACACCTCCACTGCCTGGGACATGTCCCAGATCATGGGCCTGAAGCTGGTCACCAACGAGTTCGTGGCCATGGGGCAGGTGAGCGGTGAGATCAGCGGCTACGCGCGCCACTACCAGGCGGTGGTCACGGTCTTCCTGACGTCCTTCGCGAACTTCGGGACGCTGGGCATGATCATCGGCTGCTTCAAGGGCCTGGTGGACAAGGAACGCAATGACCTCATCTCCAAGAACGTGGGGCGGATGCTCCTGTCCGGGATCCTCGTCTCGCTGCTGTCGGCCGGGATGGTCGGCCTGTTCGTCTGGTGAGGGAGGAGCGAATCATGACCCGCAAGCTCATTCTGGACCTGGACACCGGCATCGATGACGCCCTGGCGATCGCCTACGCCCTGGGCAGCCCGGAGGCCGAGCTCATCGGCATCACCACCACCTACGGCAACGTCCTCGTGGAGGACTCGGCGCGCAACTCCCTGGCGGTGCTCGACCTGCTCGGAGCGCCGCATGTGCCCGTCTACCCCGGCCTGCCTCACGCCCTGGCCCGCGACGGCTTCGAGGTTCTGGAGATCTCCGCCTTCATCCACGGCCGCAATGGCGTGGGCGATGTGGCGCTCACTCCCTCGCCCCGCGCCGCGGAGGGGACGAGCGCCGTCGACTTCATCATCGAGGCCTCCCGGACCCACGGGGAGGACCTCGTGTACGTGCCCACGGGTCCGCTGACCAACCTGGCCGCCGCCCTGGAGAAGGACCCCGGCCTGGCTCAGCGGCTGACCGTGGTGCTCATGGGCGGGGCGCTCACGGTGAGCGGGAATGTCAGCCCGTGGTCGGAGGCGAATATCAGCCAGGACCCGGAGGCCGCCGACGCCGTCCTGCGCTCGGGGGTGAGCGCGACGATGGTCGGCCTCGACGTCACCCTCCAGACCCTGCTCACCTACGAGCACACGCGGCGCTGGCGCGATCTGGGCACGGCCGCGGGCACGTTCCTGGCGGATATGACGGACTACTACATCCGGGCCTATGAGACGACGGCGCCCGGGCTCGGCGGCTGCGGCCTGCACGACCCGTTGGCGGTCGGCGTCGCCGTGGACCCCTCCCTGGTGACGATGCTGCCCATCAATCTCGCGGTGGATCTGGCCGGCCCGACTCGGGGACGCACCATCGGGGACGTGGCGCGCCTGAGCGCCCCGAGGACGAGCCGGGCAGCCGTGGCCGTGGACGCCGAGAGGTTCCTCGCCGAGTTCATGTCCCGCATCACCGCCCTGGCGCGGGACCGCTGAGCGGCGCGGCCCGGGGGCGCTCAGCCTTGCTGGGGCATCACGTAGGAGCAGCCCAGGGCGAAGGGGAAGCCGGGCTTGAGCAGGCAGGCGACGACGGGCTCGGCGAGCTCGATGAGCAGGCCGGCGTCCAGTCCCTGCTCAGCCTCGGGACCAGCGCCGGCCAGGAGGGACTCGTAGGGGATGGACAGGTCGAGCAGCGACATGCCACCCCGGCGATCCGCCTTGTCCCAGGCGCCTCCCTCCATCTCCATAAGCGTCCCCAGGTGGAAGCGCATGACGCGCTGGGAGTCCACCTCGGAGGGCACGGAGAGGATGTGGTGGGCCTCGGGGTCGCGAGGAGCGCGCAGGGTGAACACGAGGATGGCGCCGTCGCGCGCCGCCCTCAGCATGAGCCGGGCGATGTGGACGGCAAAGGATGCCGTGTCGAAGCCCCCGCTCATCGCCTCGGGCACGCTCAACGGCCCGCCGAGGGGGACGAGGACGCCCCTGCCGACGTCATTGATGGCGCGCCGCCCGGTGGGGCCCTCCGCGCGCAGGCGCAGGCCCCCCTCCTCCAGCGTCCCGAACTCGACGCGCTCAGCCCACCCTTCGGGCACGGAGGAGGGCCCGGGCTCGGTCTCCACGTGCCCCAGGCCCAGGACATCGGCGAGGTCGGTGCCATCGGCGGGCCGGTACCAGGCGATCTGATCGCCGTCGAACCACAGGGGGACGACCCCGTTGAAGGGGATGCCGAAGCGCACATGCGCCGGCAGCGGCGGGATCGTCGGCGCTGGGGCGGGCTCGCCGGTGGGGTCGTCGGCGCTGGGGCCCACGAGGTAGTCGCTCATGGGGCCAGGGTAGCGGGGCGCGCCGGCCTGGCGGATGGGATCACAACGGGCCCGAACGAGAGGGCGGCCCGGGCGCCGTCTCCCTTCGGCGTCCGGGCCCGCCCGGCCCGTGTCATGCGGCGCGATCCGCCTTTCCACCCGGCCCACCCAGGGCGCGTGATCGGATGCCGCATGGAGGTCGATCAGAAACGATCGCCTCTGCCCGGCGATCGATCAACCTCATGGCTCAAGCATGCTGCGCCGCGGCTGGTCGCGCCATGGATCGCGCTACCCACCGGGCCGGATGGGCGGGGCCTGCGGACCCGGCGGGGCCGGGCCCCCGCGCGGTCACGTCAGAAGTCCCAGTCGTCGTCCTCGGTGGCCTCGGCGGTGCCCATCACGTAGGAGGAGCCGGAGCCGGAGAAGAAGTCGTGGTTCTCGTCCGCGTTGGGGGACAGGGAGGCGATGATCGCGGGGTTGACATCGACGGCCTCGGCCGGGAAGAGCGCCTCGTAGCCCAGGTTCATGAGGGCCTTGTTGGCGTTGTAGCGCAGGAACTTCTTGACGTCCTCGGTCAGGCCCAGCTCGTCGTAGAGGTCCTCGGTGTAGGACTCCTCGTTGTCGTACAGCTCCATGAGCAGGTCGAAGGTGTACTCCTTGAGCTCGGCCTGACGCTCCGGGGAGGACTCGCGCACGGCGAGCTGGTACTTATAGCCGATGTAGTAGCCGTGCACGGCCTCGTCGCGGATGATGAGGCGGATGAGGTCGGCGGTGTTGGTGAGCTTGGCGTGGCTGGACCAGTACATGGGGGCATAGAAGCCGGAGTAGAAGAGGAAGGACTCCAGCATGGTGGAGGCGACCTTGCGCTTCTCCGGATCGTCACCCCGGTAGTAGTTGAGGATGATCTGGGCCTTGCGCTGGAGGTTCTCGTTCTCCTCGCTCCAGCGGAAGGCCTCGTCGATCTCCGCTGTCGAGATGAGGGTGGAGAAGATCGAGGAGTAGGAGCGGGCGTGCACGGACTCCATGAAGGCAATGTTGGTGTACACCGCCTCCTCATGGGGGGTGCGGGCGTCGGGGATAAGGGAGACGGCGCCGACGGTGCCCTGGATGGTGTCCAGGAGGGTCAGGCCGGTGAACACGCGGGTGGTCATGTTCTTCTCGGCCTCGTTCAGGGTGGCCCAGGACTGGATGTCGTTGGACAGCGGCACCTTCTCGGGCAGCCAGAAGTTCCCGGTGAGGCGGTCCCAGACCTCGAGGTCCTTGTCGTCGACGAGGCGGTTCCAGTTGATCGCCTGAACGCGGTCGATGAGCTTGATGGGCTCGTGCATGTTGTTCCTCCGAAAGGGGTGGGCGCCCGCGGGCTGGCCGCGGTGCGCCCATGCTAACGACGGCGCCCGGCGGCGCCCAGCCCGCGCCGCGGGCCCGCCGCCGTGGTGCTCACTACTCCCGCGGGCGGGCCTGCTCCTCCTCGCCGCGCCCCCCAGTGACGAGGGGATGGCGAGTGCCGCGATGATCATGGCGGCTCGGACGCAGGGTGAGGGTCAGGGCGAGGTCGCGCTCGGCCACCCGGTAGCGCTCGGCCAGGACGGGCCCGCAGCTATTCGACCCGATGCCCGCCATGGCGGCGTCGAGGGTGAGGACCGTGGAGCCGCACTCGACGAGCTCGGTGTTGTGGCGGCGGGCCGTCAGCTCCTCCGCGGTGTAGGGGGAGGCGTTGAAGGAGAAGGGGCTGCGGCCGATGGCGGTCAGTCCGGGGCCCCGCCCGCCCGGCACCGCCCCTCCCGCCCCATCACCGCTGACGACGGCAACGTAGTCGCAGTCGGCATGACTGCCGTTCTCCTGGGGGTTGATGTGGTCCTCGTGCAGCTCACGCAGGGCCGCGGTGAACTCGCCGTGGCGGCTGGCGCGGCGCTTGTCGACGTAGGCACCACCGGGGCCCAGCCCGTAGTAGGAGACCCGGTCCATCCCCTCTGGGAGGAAGAGCCGCAGGCCCAGGCGCGGAAGGGCGGGGAACCCCTCGGCGCGGCTCATGTTGAGCGCGAGGTCGATATCGCCGTCGGCCCGGACCGTCCAGGTGATGGTGCCGCGCAGGGCGGGCTGGAGGGCGGGGGCGACCATGGCGATCTCACCGCTCAGGACCACGCGGCCCTCCCCGGAGGGCTCCACGACCCGCAGGCCCTCAGCGCGCGCCGTCGCCCAGTGGTAGCCGGCGCGCTCCCATTGGGCGCGGATATGGCGGTCGTTGTCCGTGGGGGCGCGCCAGATGATGAGCTCGGCCGGGCGGTCCAGGAGCTCGGCGGAGCTGGCGCGGATGCTCGTGGGCAGGGCGGTGCGCGTATCGAAAGAGCAGGTGAGCCCGGGGGCGACGACGTCGATCCGCGCCCCGTTGCGCGTGGCGGTCACGGGGCCCTGCGGGGCGGGGCGCTCATCCAGGGCGGCCACCGCCCGGTGGCGGCGATCCGCGCCGGGCAGGGCGACCTCATCGAATCCGAGCTCGTGGCCGGCGCGGAGAAGGGGCTCGTCGCGGGCGAGACGGTAGGTGATGACAAGGTGGCAGCGCCCGGTGTCCGGGATGCTCAGGGGTAGCGGAAGGCGGGCCTCGCCGTGGGGCGGGATGGGAGCCGTCAAGGGGATGTCCCCGCTGGCCAGGCTCTCGCCGTCGCGGGTGAGCTCGTAGGTCACGCGGGCGTAGGAGGCCAGGTCGGTGTGGTCGAGCTCGTTGCGCAGGGTGAGGGCACCGGCCTTAGCGTCGTAGGAGACCACGCGCGCGGGGCGCTGGACGTTCTTGAGCTCGGCGAGCCCGGAGTGGGGCACGCGATCCGGTGAGACGAGGCCGTCCACGCAGAAGTTGCCGTCATGGACCCGCTCGCCGCTGTCCCCGCCGTAGAGGTAGATGGCGCGACCGTCCGGGGCGGTGCCGGCGGCGACAGCGTGATCGCACCACTCCCAGACGAATCCGCCGCACATGCGCACATCGGCCCGGATGATCTCCCAGTAGTCCTCAAGGTCGCCGGGGCCATTGCCCATGGCATGGCAGTACTCCACGAGGAGGAAGGGCTTGTCCGGGTCGGAGTCGAGGTAGGCGCGGATCTCGTCGAGGCTGGGGTACATCCGCGAGTAGAGGTCGAGATCGGAGTAGTCGTAGGCGCGCCTGGAGCTGCGGTGGATGGCGCTCTCGTAGTGAGTCAGGCGCGTGGAGTCGAAGCCTTTGACCCAGGCCAGCGCCGCTTCGAAAGTGCATCCGTAGGCGCACTCGTTGCCAGCCGACCAGGCGATGACGCTGGGGCGGTTCTTCTCCCGGTGGACGCACAGGCGCATGCGGTCGACGGTGGCCCCGATCCATTCGGGGTTGTCGGCGATGGGCTCGTTCCAGTGCTCTACCTGGTTGCCCCAGGAGGGGTCGGCAAGGAAGCGGGCCTGGGCGCCATGGCTCTCGTTGTCCGCCTCGGACATGACGTAGAAGCCGTATTCATCGCAGAGCTGGTAGAAGCGGGGGTCGTTCGGGTAATGGGAGGAGCGCACCGCGTTGATGTTGTGCTCCTTCATGAGCCGCAGGTCGCGATGCATGTGGGTGAGGTCGACGGCGGGCCCGGTGACGGGATCGGAGTCATGGCGGTTGACGCCGCGCAGGCTGATGGGCCGCCCGTTGAGGCGCACGACGACGCCGTCGACGCTGACCTCCCTCAGGCCGACGCGGTCGGCGATGGACTCGCCGGGAGTGATGAGGGTGAGGGTGTAGAGGTAGGGGTCTTCCGCGGTCCAGGGATGTGGATGGGGGACCTCCAGCCGCAGCCGGTGGGTGTAGGGGGCGTCGGCCGGGTCGTCGGCCGCCTCAATGCCGGTGGCGCCCGCTGCCGGGGCGGCGTCGGGCTCGAGGGCGCCCGAGGCGATCTTGACGCCGTCGCGGTCCGTGAGCACCGCCCTGGTGGGGACGGCCCCGCCCCGGTAGGAGGCCCGGATCTCGACGGCGGCGGGGGCGCTGTCGCCGTCGCCGAGGGTGGTGGTGACGGCGTAGTCGAGGAGGGAGGCGCGCGGGCGGGACAGGAGGTAGACGTCGCGGAAGATGCCACTGGTGCGGAACTTGTCCTGGTCCTCCATGTAGGTGCCGTCGCACCACTTGAGGACGAGGACGGCGAGGCGGTTGGCGCCGGGGCGGATGTGCTCGGTGACGTCGAATTCGCTCGTGGCGTGGGAGACCTGGCTGTAGCCGACGTAGGCGCCGTTGAGCCAGACGTAGAAGCAGGAGTCGACGCCCTCGAAGACGAGGTGCGCGCAGGGGGCCTCGACAATGGGGGCGTAGTCGAATTCGCGCAGGTAGGCGCCACAGGGGTTGTCCTGGGGGACGCGGGGCGGGTCGAAGGGGATGGGGTAGCGGACGTTGGTGTACTGGTGGTGGTCGTAGCCGGTGTGCTGCCAGGTGCTGGGCACGGGCACCTCGGCGAAGTCGAGGGCGGCAGCTGCGCCCGGGGCGGCCTGGCCCTCCCAGAAGGGAGTGGTGAGGTCATGGACCGATGGCAGGTAGGCGAAGCGCCAGGTGCCCGACAGGAGCTGGAAGCGGTCGGAGTCCTGGCGCTTCCAGGGGCTGGGGTCGGGCGGGGTGGAGGCGGGGACGTAGTAGGAGCGGGCAGGGAGAGTGTTCTCATGGAGGACGCCGAGGTCCTCATAGTGTCGGGGGATGATCATCGCTTGCGGTCTCCTGCGACTGGCGGCCTTGGGGCCGGGCCGCTCCGACGCGTCCCGTTCGAGCCCTTCAATGTTGACGTTATCATGCGAGTGACTCGCGACACGGGAAAGAGACTGTCTCCGCGCACGTCAGGGCATCGGTCATCGCCTCGGCTCCCCCATGGGAACGTCCCCATGAACGGGTGCCAGAATGCCGGGACCCGCCCCTGATAGCCTCGCGCCATGGCCGGTGGGAGCAGGAGTTCGGGGGCGCCGTCGCTTGGCGATGTCGCCCGCCTGGCCGGCGTCTCCACGCAGACGGCCTCCCGCGTGTCCATGGGCGCCAGCAATGTTCGCCCGGCCACCCGCGAACGCGTTCTACGGGCCATGAGCCAGCTCGGCTACTCCCCCAACCGCGCGGCTCAGGCGCTGCGCCTGGGCTCTTTCAAGACCATCGGCGTCCTCACCCAGCAGATCCAGCGCACCGGTGAGGCCCTGACCACGGCGGGCGTCGTCGAGGAGGCGACGGACGCGGGCTACGCGGTGAGCCTCGCGCAAGTGGAGCGGCCCGAGTCCGACGACATGCGCGCGGCGGCGGTCCGGCTTACCCACCAGGCGATCGACGGGCTCGTCGTCGTCCAGGCGGGACGGGCGGGGCGCGAGCACCTCACCCTGCCGCCGACCATGCCCGTGGCCGTCTCGGACTCCGCGCTCATGGGCCACTACCCCTCGGCCAGCGCGGATCAGGCCGGCGGGGTGCGCGAGGCCGTCGGTCACCTGCTCGCCCTGGGGCACCGGGCCGTCCATCACGTGGCCGGCCCCGAGGGCTCGCAATCCGCGCTCATCCGCCGCGCCGCATGGGCAGCGAGCCTGCGGGAGGCCGGCGCGCCGGTGCCCGAGCCGCTGCCCGGGGACTGGAGCGCGGCGTCCGGGTACCGAGCGGGCCTGCGCCTGGCCGCCGACCCCGGGGTGACGGCCGTGCTGTGCGCGAATGACGAGATGGCGCTCGGCCTCATCCGCGCCATGCACGAACAGGGGCGCTCCGTGCCGGCCGACGTGTCCGTCGTCGGCTTCGACGGGCTGGACCTGGGCGAGTTCAGCTTCCCGCCGCTGACGACGGTCCGCCAGGACTTCAAGCGCCTTGGGCGGGAGATGGTGCGCCTCGTCCTGGAGCAAGTGGCCTCCGGGGTGGGGGATGGCTCGCGGAGCCTCATCATCCCCACCGAGCTCGTCCTACGGGGCTCGACGGCGCCCCCGAGCGCACGGGTGGGCGGCGGGCGGAGACGGCTGGGGCGTGCGAGCGCGCCATCGGTGTGAGCACAATCGAGTCATGCTGCCCAAGGCCGACGCGTCCAGTGCCCCGCCGATCACCCGCAGCGGCACCGCCGCCGGGCTCGTCTCCGACCTGGCCGAACGCCTGGCGCGGCGGGTCGAGCGCGATCCGGGTGGGCGCCTGGTCGTGGGGCTCACGGGGGCGCCGGGATCCGGGAAGTCGACGGCGGCGCGCGAGCTGACGGGGCTCCTGGCCAAGGCGGGGGCGCTGGCGGGCGAGGTGCCGATGGATGGCTTCCACATGTCCAACGCGGTGCTCGACGAGCTGGGGCGCCATGGGCGCAAGGGCGCTCCGGACACCTTCGACGTGGGCGGCTACCTGGCGGCCCTGGACCGGGTGCGGCGCGGCGAGGAGGTGCTGGCGCCGGTCTACCGGCGCGACCTGCATGAGCCGGTGGCCGCGGGCACGCGGGTGTCCGGGGGCGGCGTGGTCGTCACGGAGGGGAATTACCTGGCGCTGGCGGACGGCGGGTGGCAGGCCGCGCGTGAGCGCATCGACCTGCTCATCATGCTGGTGGTGGGGATCGAGGAGCTGGCCGCCCGGCTCGTGGCGCGGCACATGAGCTTCGGGCGGGACCGCGTCGCCGCGGCGCACTGGGTGCGCGTCGTCGATCTTCCCAACGCCGCGCTGGTGGAGGCCAGCGCCCCCCGGTGCGACGAGCTCTGGACCTGCGCCCCACCCTCCCACCGAGACCGGTAGAAAACAGCATCGAAACCGGTCGATATCACGATCGAAACCGGTTCGGCCCGCTGAGCAACGGCCTACGCTGGCATCATGCTCGTGGCCTTCTCGGTGTCCCCTTCCACCACCGACGACCCCGATGGGTCACTGTCCGCTGCTGTCGCCCGCGCCGTGCGCGTGTGCCGCGATTCGGGCCTGCCATGCGAGACGACGTCGATGTTCACCACCCTGGAGGGCGAGTGGGACGAGTGCATGGCTGTGGTCAAGCGCGCCTGCGAGGCCGTGGGCGAGGTGAGCCCGCGCGTCAGCCTTGTCCTCAAGGCGGATATCCGACCGGGCTTCACCGGCCAGTTGACCGCGAAAGTCGAGCGGGTGGAGGAGCACCTGCGCCGGGGGCGCGACGACGTCGGCTGAGCCGGTCACCGGCGCGCCTCCTCCAGCAGGTCCGCGGCCGGCCC
Source organism: Actinomyces sp. zg328 (assembly GCF_009829635.1). Classification (NCBI taxonomy): domain Bacteria; kingdom Bacillati; phylum Actinomycetota; class Actinomycetes; order Actinomycetales; family Actinomycetaceae; genus Actinomyces; species Actinomyces sp. zg328. The sequence continues at coordinate 78,225 of NZ_VWPE01000010.1, read as the reverse complement.
GGGGTTGTTGACAGGCTTGGTGAAGGCGCTGCTGAGCGCGGCGCTCTCGTCAACCTCCAGCCGCCCGCCCACGCAGGCGTAGGCGAGGTATCCGGTCGGGTGGGTGGCGTCGCCCGCGTGCAGGACGACGGGGGTCCGGCCGCAGTCGTCGGCGGCGCGCAGGATGTCCACGGCCGTGTCCGCGTCGGGCCCATCCTCGTCACCGCGCAGGCGGCCCACCGTCAGGACGTGGCCCTTCGTGTGGAGCTCGAGCTCATCGGCGAGCTGGGGGATCCACGGATCGTGGGCGTCCAGGATCCGCCCCACCATGCCCGGCAAGGCACCCGCCGACGGGTCCCCGGGCTCGACGACGACGCGAACCTTCCACCGCCGGGTCTCGGTCCTGAAGACGACGGACCGCATGCCGGTGGGCGGGGCGGAGACGAGGGCGACCATCCCCTCGCGCAGGGAGTCCTCGTCAGGGTAGGTCAGGGTGACGACGCCCTCCGAGGTGACGATCGCGCTCCGGGCCCCTCGAGTGTCCACGGTCCGCGCCGCGTCGATGACCCGCGCCTCGGCGCCGTGGTCAGCGGGCTGCCCGGAGCCGGTGATCTCCAGGGCCATGGGCACGTCCATCACGCCCGTCATCTCGACGAGAACCTTGAGCACCGCGTTGACGCTCGGATGCTCGCCCGTCGCCTCAGGGGGAAGGTTCTGGGAGAAGGCGGTACGGACGTCGTCGACGAGGGCGAGGAGGTCGTCGGTGGCCAGGCCCTCGCGCGGGACCAGGCGCACGCTAAACCTGCTGACATGGGAGGCTCCGGAGCTGCGGACGCGGAAGGAGACGAGCTCGTCCGCGTGCTCGGCCAGGGCGTCCTCAAGGGCCTGGCCCATCGTCTGATCCGGCGCCCGCCCCGGCGTGGAGGCGGTGGAGGCCGGGGCGGACCTCCAGTCGAAAGGCATCTCGCGACCCTCGAAGGGGTCCTCCGGGGCCCCACCGGTCCCACGGCCGCTGAGGACGAGAGCCGCGAGCACGAAAGCGGCGGCGATGACGGCGGTCCGGAAGACCGGACGTCGGCGGAGCAGAGCATCCATAACGACATGGTGTCCAGTGGGCGCGACGAGGTCGATGGGGCGCGATGCCCACGCCCCCGGGGTGGGGGCCGCGCGCCCGCGCTGGGAGCGGCCGAGGCGGCGGGATGGGCTCGCTCTCAGCGCGGGTCAGTGCAGGGAGGCATCGGGTTCGGTGAGCCTCCAGGCGTGAATCGGCACGGTCAGACCCGCGCGGGTCGGCGAGCACACGAGCGGTCCCGCCTCAGCCCGGGCGCCCGCGGGAATCGGAAGGACTCGCACGAGCCGCAGGTCGGCTGCGCCGTCGGCGCCGATGAGACCCGCCCGCACGGTCATGGCGCCGCCGCTGCGGGAGACCCGCACAAGCACCCGGTGATCGCGCCACCGGGGCACGGGGGCGACGGACCAGTCCGAGGAGCCGCTGGTGACGACGGCACCCACCTGGCACGCGCCATCGGCGTACTCGACGCCGGCCTTGACCCAGTGCTCGTCGTCGAGGCGCACGAAGACGCCCGCCTGGTCGAACTGCTCGCGGAAAGCGGCAGTGAACTCGACCTCGACGGCGCAGTCATCGGGAAAGGCGGCGAGCAGGGCGTGCTCGGAGTCATGGATGAATCCGTAGGAGGTGATCCGCCAGGCGTCCGAGCCCTCGACGGCGGTGACGAGCAGGTCGCCGCCGCTCACCTCGGCACGCGCCGGCTCGTGCGTCCAACGCCCCTGGTCCCAAGCGATCCGAGTCATGGCGCCAACCTACCTGCCGTGAGCCCACCGCCGTCGTTCACAGCATGCAGCTCACGCAGCCCTGGACCTCGGTCCCCTCAAGGGCGGCCTGGCGCAGACGGATGTAGTAGAGCGTCTTAATGCCCTTGCGCCACGCGTAGATCTGGGCGCGGTTGACGTCGCGGGTGGTCGCGGTGTCGGGGAAGAACAGCGTGAGGCTCAGGCCCTGGTCGACGTGCTGCGTGGCCGCGGCGTAGGTGTCGATGATCTTCTCCGGGCCGATCTCATAGGCGTCCTGGTAGTACTCCAGGTTGTCATTCGTCATGTAGGGAGCCGGGTAGTAAACGCGCCCGATCTTGCCCTCCTTGCGGATCTCGATCTTGGCCACGATCGGGTGGATCGAGGAGGTCGAGCCGTTGATGTAGGAGATCGAGCCGGTGGGCGGCACCGCCTGGAGATTGCGGTTGTACAGGCCGTGCTCCTTGACCTTGGCGGCCAGGCGCGCCCAGTCCTCGCGGGTGGGCACGCGCACGCTGGAGGCGTCGAAGATGGCCTTGACCTTCTCCGTGACGGGGACGAAGTCCTGCGTGGTGTACTTGGTGAAGAACTCGCCGCTGGCGTAGGCGGAGTCCTCGAAGCCCACGAAGGTCTGGCCCCGCTCGATCGCCAGGTCGCAGGAGGCGTCCAGAGCCGCGAAGAGGACGGAAGCGAAGTAGACATTGGTGAAGTCCAATCCCTCCTCGCTGCCGTAGAAGATGGACTCGCGCGCCAGGAAGCCGTGCAGGTTCATCTGGCCCAGGCCGATGGCGTGGGACTCGTGGTTACCACGGTCGATCGAGGGAACGCTGGGCAGGTGCGTCTGGTCCGAGACGGCGGTCAGCCCGCGCACGGCCGTGCGGATAGTGCGCGCGAAGTCCGGGGAGTCCATGGTCTTGGCGATGTTGAGGGAGCCCAGGTTGCAGGAGATGTCCTTGCCGACATGGGCGTAGGAAAGGTCCTCGTTAAGCTCGCTGGCCTCGGAGACCTGCAGGATCTCGGAGCACAGGTTCGACATGACGACCTTGCCCTTGATGGGGTTGGCCTTGTTGACCGTGTCCTCGAACATGACATACGGGTATCCGGATTCGAATTGGATCTCGGCCAGCGTCTGGAAGAAGACGCGGGCGTTGACCTTCTTCTTCTTGATCCGGCCGTCGTCCACCATCTCGCGGTACTTCTCGGTGACATTGATGTCCGAGAAGGGGACCCCGTAGACGCGCTCGACGTCGTAAGGGGAGAACAGGTACATGTCCTCGTTGTTCTTGGCGAGCTCGAAGGTGATGTCCGGGACGACGACGCCGAGCGAGAGGGTCTTGATGCGGATCTTCTCATCGGCGTTCTCGCGCTTGGTGTCCAGGAACCGCATGATGTCCGGGTGGTGCGCGTGCAGGTAGACCGCGCCCGCGCCCTGGCGGGCGCCGAGTTGGTTGGCGTAGGAGAAGGAGTCCTCCAGGAGCTTCATGACGGGGATGACGCCACTGGACTGGTTCTCGATCCGCTTGATGGGAGCGCCCATCTCACGCAGGTTGGTCAGCAGCAGGGCGACGCCTCCACCGCGCTTGGACAACTGGAGGGCGGAGTTGATGCCGCGGGCGATGGACTCCATGTTGTCCTCGATGCGCACGAGGAAGCAGGAGACGGGCTCGCCGCGCTGAGCCTTGCCCTCGTTGAGGAAGGTGGGGGTGGCCGGCTGGAAGCGGCCGGTCATCATCTCCTCGACGAGGTCCAGGGCGAGTTGCTCGTCGCCGTCGGCCAGGGCGAGGGCCACCATCGTGACGCGGTCCTCGAAGCGCTCCAGGTACCGCTTGCCGTCGAAGGTCTTGAGCGTGTACGAGGTGTAGTACTTGAATGCGCCCAGGAAAGTCTCGAAGCGGAACTTGTGGGCGTAGGCGGCCTTGAAGGCGCTCTTGACGAAGGCCGGGTCGTACTTGTCGAGGATGTGCTTCTCGTAGTAGCCCTCCTCGGTGAGGTACTCGAGCTTCTCCTCGAGGTCGTGGAAGAACACGGTGTTCTGGTTGACGTGCTGGAGGAAGTACTGACGCGCGGCGGCATGATCGGCGTCGAACTGGATCTTGCCGTTCGCGTCGTAGAGGTTGAGCTTCGCGTTAAGCGCGTGGTAGTCGAGCTCGGGGTCCCCAGAGGGCTCCAGACCGGTGTCCGTCAGCGTTTCTGCCAAAACTGTTCCAATCCTTGTGCGACGCGATCGACGTCGGTGGGCGTGCCGAGCAACTCGTATCGGTCCAGGTAGGGCACCCCGAGTTTGCTGGCGATGATGTCCCCGGCAAGGCCGTACGCCTCACCGAAGTTGGTATTGCCGGACGCGATGACGCCGCGGCACAGGGATCGGTTGTGCTCGTCGTTGAGGAAGCGGATGACCTGCTTGGGCACCGCCCCCTTCACGGCGCCACCACCGTAGGTCGGCACGACGAGGACATACTCGTCGTCAACCCTCAGGGGGGACTCCTTGGGAAGGAGGGGGATCCGCTTCGTCGGGAAGCCGAGCTTCCCGACGAAGCGATGCGTGTTCTCCGAGACGGAGGAGAAGTAGACGAGGAGGGGCGCGTCAGGCACGACTCGCCGCCGGCTCAGATGGCGACGGCCTCAGCGGCTGCGACGAGGCCCTTGATCTTGTCCGGGCGGAAACCGGACCAGTGGTCCCCACCGGCGATGACGACAGGGGCCTGGGCGTAGCCGAGGGACTTGACCTGCTCGAGGGCCTCGGCGTCGACGGAGATGTCCACCGTGCTGTAGGACAGGCCGGCCTTGTCCAGGGCGCGGTAGGTCGCGGTGCACTGGAAGCAGTTGGGCTTGCTGTAGACGGTGATCGGCATGGCTGGGCCTTCCTCTTGATCGGAGCCCCCTGCGGCTGCCCCGGCCTCACTGCGATGAGGAGGTTCCACGGGCGTAACCACACGGCTGTCATTCTCGGGAGGGCACGGGTCCCTCGCCGCTCTAAACACTACCCCTAGGGGTGGAGGTGGTCCACCGCCCCAAGATGATGTGTCCACCACGATGCTGTGCATAGCGCTCCTCCTCCCTGTGGACAGCGGGCCGAGGCCTGTGGACAGCCGGTGGAGGACGCTGCCCGACGGCCCCGGGGACGAAGGGCCCCGACCCCTTCGAACCCGCGTCACCATGCTGCCGCGGGGGTCTGACACGAATCCGGGGGCGTTAGCCACAGCCGCGGCAGGCGCCGCTCGCCAGGTGCCTCCCCACCCTGGGGATCGAGATCGAAAAGTCATCCACGTCGCAGCGCGGCGTCGGCGTGTCGCCCCTCCCGCGTCCCACGGCTCGGACCTGGCTCATCGCGGGCCCGGCCCTTGGGGCGAATCTCATGCGCGCTCTCACTGTTCTCACAGGTTGCCCATGGGATCATGGCGTTTCACCAGTCCTCATCAGCCAGTTTCGACACTGAGGAGTGTTTCTCATGACCGCCCTCTCCCTCGCCTATATGGCTGCAGACATCACCGCGCTCAGCATCCTCGTGGGCGCCCTCTACTCCCGCCGGCACCACCGCAAGGACCTCGTGGCCGCGTACATCGGCGTCAACATTGGCGTTCTGGCGGTCACCCTCCTGCTCTCGACGGCGTCCGTGGCCGCAGGCCTGGGCCTGGGCCTCTTCGGCGTGCTGTCCATCATCCGCCTGCGCTCCACCGAGCTGGAGCAGCACGAGGTCGCCTACTTCTTCGCCGCTCTGGCGCTCGGCCTCCTCGGCGGGATCCAGACTGCGTCACTGGCGATGGTCGCCGCGCTCATGGCGCTCGTCGTCGTCTCCCTGTGGATCGGCGACCACCCCGCGCTCCTGGGGCGCAACCGCCACCAGATCATCACCGTGGACCGCGCCATCCCCAACGAGGCCGAACTCAAGATGCACCTGGCATCGCTCCTGGGAGGAACTGTTCGCAGCCTCACCGTCCAGAGCCTCGACCTCGTCAATGACACCACGCTCGTGGATGTCCGCTACACCCTTCCCCGCTCCGGCGCGGCCACGGCCCACCTGAGCGGCTGGAGCGGGTCCGCGGGGATCGCGGCCCCCATGGCCGGCCCGCAGGCCCCCATGACCGGCCCGCAGGCCCCCGCGGGGACGCCCGTCGGCGCGCCATTCCCCTTCACCACCGCGACCGGCGCGCCCGGGGAGTGACGCCCCTGCGCCCCGCCGCGTCCGCGCCTCGGCCCGTACGCCCATACCAGCCCGCCGCCACACCCCAGACAGGAGAGGATCATGACCGCCGCAGCACCGCATCCCGCCCTGAGCACGGGGACCCTCGATGCGATCAGCCTCGACGAGCTCAACGCCACTGCGGACCTCCTGACCCGCATGGACCGCAAGTACATCGTGCCCATCGAGGCGGCGCAGGGCCTCCTGGACGCGCTCGCCTCTGGGATCGCGGGCGGGTCCCGGGCGTTGGAGATCAAGGGGCAGCGCTCCTTCGCCTACGCCTCAACCTATTTCGACACCCCCGATCTCGCCGCGTATTACCTCACGGCCCGCAAGCGCCGGCGGCGCTTCAAGGTGCGCACCCGCTCCTACCTCGATTCCGACCTGTGCTTCCTCGAGGTCAAGACCCGGGGGCCCCGCGGCGCCACCATCAAGGAGCGCATCCCTTGGGCCCTCGACGACGCCGACCGCCTCACCCCGGAGGGGCGCGCGTTCGTCGCCGAACTCCTGCTCGGCTCGGGCGTGTGCCGGGCACCGGACGAGGCGGAGCGGACCGCCACCGCGCTCACGCCTGTCATGGGCACCACCTACGAACGCATCACCCTCCACCTGCCGCAGGCCGAGGCGCGCTCCACCATCGACACCCGCCTGGCCTGGACGCCTATGCGGGCCTCGCGCGACTCGGCAACAGGCGCGATCCGGGGCGCAGCGAAGCCCGCCGGGCAGCAGGCGATCATCGAGACGAAGAGCCCCGGGACGCCGTCGCCTGCCGACCGCTTCCTCTGGGGTCTGGGGCACCGGCCGGCCAAGATCTCGAAGTACGCCACCGGCCTGGCCCTGCTCAACCGCGACCTGCCCGCCAATAAGTGGCACCGGGTCATCAAGAACGATCTGGCCAGAGCGGCCGGCGCGGGAGGCTCCGGGGACTTTGCCCCGGGAAGAGCCCCGGCAGCGCCTGGCGGTGGGGGCTGAGCCCTCTCAGGAGGGCACTCGGATCCAGGCGGCGGCGTCAGCGAAGGAGCGGGGGGTAGATCTGGTAGACGACGGCGTCGCGCTACCACTCGGGGTCAGGGGCCGGGGCGTTCACGGGGCGATAATGTCACGGGCCCGGCGCCGCTGACCTCACGCTGAGAGCCGCCGCGACGTGGGGTCCAGGTGCGCGGCGATCCAGGCGGCCGCGGCGTCGGGCAGGTCGGGGCCGGCGGCCCAGGCCTCGCGGAAGCGCTCAACGGTCTCATCGACGACGTCGAGCACGTCCTCATCCCCGACGCGGAGCTCCTTTTGCAGCCGGGCGAAGAGCCCCCGGGTGAGATCGTTGAAAGAGCTCTCGCCGAAGAAGGGGAGAGCGAGTGTGGGGTTCTCCGGGTCGGGCAAGTACGGCGCGGTGCACACGAGGTCGTAGGCGGGCGAGAGCCGGGCGGTGCGGCGATCGGGGTAGATGAGGGACCAGTTCTTCAGGTGCGCGTCCTCGTTGCCCGCCAGGAGGTTGAAGACGGTGCGGCGCACGAGCTCCCGCAATGAGGCGCGGTCATGGCCGCGGTAGGCGATCACGGCGGTCCACCGCACATCGGATCGGTACTTCAAGTTTCCGATGCCGTGCTTCCCGAGAACCTGGGCGAAGTCCTCGATGTGCACGCGCCCCTGCTCGCTGCGGTCGAAGCGCCGGACGGCGTATGCCCGGGACTCCTCGGTGGGCCAGGCCCCCGGACCGAGATCCTCGATGGAGGAGCGATCCCACAACGCGGTCTGGGGAACGTCGATGCCGACCTGACCTGCCAAGCGCATGGTGGCGTGCTCGTTGGCGGGGAGCCCGGGGTACTGGGGGTCCGGCGTCTTGAGGATCCAGTCGCCGTCCTCACCATGGACGGGGATGGCGAGGCGGTCCCCTTTCCGGCGCACGGAGAACTTGAGCGCCATACCGGCCAAGGACGCCCGCTTGGGCCCCACCACTGCCAGAGCAGGCGCTTCGCCTCTGGGCATCTCCTCAAAGCCCGACTCCAACTCCGCCACATCTTCGAGGGAGATGACCACGGCACCGGGCAGGTCGCCACCGATCCGGGAGAGGAGGTCGATCTCCGCGTAAGCGCTCACGCCCTGCTCACCGGCGATGAGGTCGCGAAGACGACCCTCGGGCAGGAGATTGGAGAACCATGCGGGGAGGCTGTTCCTTGCCTGGGGGCGGGCCCGTCGGTGCTCCTCGAACCACTGCCCGAGCACGCTCCGACCGGGCTGGTCCCAGTAGTCGGCATCCATGACGAACGTGGTGAAGGCGTCCCGCCTTCGCAGCACGCCCACGCGCTCCCCATGAAGAGCGACCGCGTAGATCTCCTCCCTCATCCGGGCCTCACCCCGCAGACGCGGGATCGTCGGGGTGGAGGATCGCGTCCAATGGCGGGGTGTCCTCGTAGCCGAGGGCGGTCCGCACAGCCACGAAGCGGCGCAGATGCTCGTCAAGAAGGTCGCCCCGAAGCCGGATCGCCTTCGCGCCGTCGTTGTTCTGCAGGCATGCGACGATCTCCTCGGTCAGGAGGAGGGAACCCAAGCGCTTAACGCCGTCCCCCAGGAACTCCATGACCGTCCGTCGATCAAGCCCTGAGATCATCCGATTCGCCGCCACTGAGGCGACTGAGGCGCCCTCGTCGAGGGCATCGGCGGGCACGAGCTCCGTCAGGGCCGCGCTCGGCGTGCCACTGGAAGCCAGCATGTCCGCGAGGGCCTCAACCGTCATGGGCTCACCCGTGCGCAGATCGGTGGGCTCAAGGCTCCACAACGCGCTGGCGATGACCTTGGAGTCGGAGCGGGTGGCCCGGAACACGCTCACGTCCGGCAATGGCGGCTCATGCTCCAGGCGGGCCGCGGCGAGGAGGCGCTGGACGGAGTCCGACTCCTGACCCGCCACGAGGCAGGCAGCCATGCTCCGCAGATCGGCCTGGGATCCGCTGATCCCGAGCTCATCGGCGCCCACGCTCGTGCGCCACAGCCAACGGCCGAGCAAATCGAGGTTGCGATCATGCGCTCTGGGGAAGAGCGCGAAGAAGCGGGTGAGGACCAGCAGTTGGAATCGGAAGGGCAGGAAGGTCCAGTGCGGTACGCCTTGCCCCTGGAGGAAGCGGACAGCCGCGAGCAGCGCCGCCTCCGTGCCCTGGTAGGCCTCCTCCTCGCTCTCGCCTGGGAAGTCGCTCACCCGGCGTCGGGACTCGGAGAACTCGCCGCGCGGATTCCGGGTGATATCCGTGCGCCGACGCACGAGGAGCGCCTGGACGACTGCGGCGCGCGGAAGCAGGCCGAAACTCGTTCGGGAGGCGACAGAGGCCCGTATGCCCTCGATAGTCAGGCCCTTGCCCGGGCCTCCGTGAAGCGCGTCGAACACCTCGGCGTCGCTGAGCGGCTTGCCGCTATTGTTGATGCGGTCGAAGACCTCCCTCAAGATGCTCTCTTCAGCGTCATGCATGATGGTCGCCGCGATCTCCACACCAGCCAGCCGGGTGACCGCTCCCTGAAGGCGGTCGGCCGACTCCGCCGCCTCAGGATGATCCCCCAGCCAGGCGAGTGCACGGCCGAGGTCGAACAGGTCGGGAAGGGGGACCACGAGGTCCTCCTCTGGATCACGCCGCCGCACCACCTTCCCGGTCTTCAGGGAGTAGCCCAGGGCGAAGCATCGATCACGGCCGCCGTCCGGGTCCACCGCGTTGACGAGGCTTGTGATGCGCTGCTGGCCGTCGACCACCCACAGGGCGTCGGGCACCTCCGAGGCATCGACGTCGAGCGCGCCGATCCGCAGGCGGGCGGCCTCGGCCGGCCGCTTCCACAGCAGGAGACTGCCCACGGGGAAGCCCCGCAGGAGTGAGTCGAATAAGTCGAGGACATCCTTGGTCTCCCACCGGAAGGAGCGCTGGAACTCGGGCACGCGGATGCGCCCCGCGCGCACAAGGGCGTGCAACTCGCGGATGGTGTAACTCTCCGCCCGGGAGGTCGCCTGGGACTCGTCCATGTGCCCATCATGCCAGGCCGCACCGACACGATCCTCGGGCGATGGGGCCCCGCGCGGAGGGCCCCGGCTGAGTGCGCACAACTCGTATGCGCGGAGGCCAGGTGAGCCGGGCGCCGGAGGCGCTCTTGAAGTACCCGGCGCTGGCGCCGTTGATCCAGCCGGTCTTGGGGTCCTCAGGCTTGGCGGTCTCCGGCGGCTTGGCCGACGCCGAGAACGGCGTCGGCCATGGCCGCAGTCGCCCGGGCCTTGTTCATGGGATTGCCCATCGTTCACCGATCCTCAATGAGGATAGGGATGCGCTGCGGCGAGGAGGGGGATCACGCCGAAGCGGAAACTATGCTGGCACAGATCGCTGACGAATGACACCCGAAAAATCACGAATCAGCAACTACATCTATCCCTTTTTCCCGCGAATCGATCACCTTCTGATAACGCTGGGCGACTGACCTGCGAGCATGTCCGCCACCGTGAGCGAATAACGATTCGGGTTCAGTTCGTTCCGGCGGGGATAGGGACCGTGCCCGCCGCCCCCTCAGGCAGCGGGCACGGGGCTGGCAGCAGGACGGCGATACGGCTCAGCGCGCCCAAGCGCCCGAGGCATCGAGGAAGTACCACTTCCCGCCGTCGGCCACCCAGCCCGTGGCCATGGCACCGTCGGGGCGCAGGAAGTACCACTTCCCGCCCTCAGCCACCCAGCCCGTGGCCATGGCACCGTCGGGGCGCAGGAAGTACCAGTGACCACCGTCGACCACCCAGCCCGTGGCCATGGCACCGTCGGGGCGCAGGAAGTACCACTTCCCGCCCTCAGCCACCCAGCCCGTGGCCATAGCGCCGTCGGGACGCAGGAAGTACCAGGAGCCGCCGATGAAGCGCCAGCCGGTGGCCTTGGCGCCCGTGGACGGGTCGATGTAGAACCAGGTCGCACCCGAGCGGATCCAGCCCGTTGCCTGGCCGGCGGCCGCGGGGCGCGCAGGGGCCGCGGCCGCCGGCTTGGAGCCGGAGAAGGAGTTCCTCGACGCCCCCACCTGGGAGCCGGCGGCCGGAGTCAGGGCGCCGACGCTCGCGGGATTGCGGTACAGCGCGAAATTCTGGGTGGCGTACCAGGAGTGAGTGGCGGTGCAATAGTGGACGGCGATGCCGATATGCGTGAAGGACGGATCGAGCATGGCCCCCAGATGGCCCGGGGAATGCAGCCACTGATTGAACAGCGAGTACCCTTGGTTGCCATTCTTATGCCCATAGTAGTACTGCCAGGCGATGTTCTCTGATCCACCACCCCAGCCGGAGGGATACAGGTCCCAGAAGTTCTCCGGGGCCCCATTCTCTATGGTGTGATGGTGGAACCCCTTGGGAAGATTATTCGATCCCACACCGTAGGAGGCCATATGGGCGCTCCAGGCACGCGCGACGGCGTCGAGTCTGACCGCGCGCTTAACCGGGTTGAGCCCCTGCTCGACTCGGAGCTGGTTGACACGGTCAAGGATCTGCTGCTCGTAGACGGCGATGGCGGACCGCGACCAGCCCAGCGCGTCATCGTCGGCAACCGTGCCCTCGGGAACATCGTTGACGGAGGGTGAGACCGTGACCTTCTTGGCGGCGGAGCCCTCCCCCGAGATCACCGTGGTGGCACGATGATCCTTGGGATTGGTCTGGCTGGAATCCGACACGACGGGGGCGGAAAGGGCGCCGACCGCGGGCATGATCGAGGCCGCCGCGCCCGGCACCACGGTCAATCCCACCAGGAGGGCAGAGGCGAGCGCGGTTACCAGTCGCGATCCGCACGACGAGACGCGTCGGGATTCTTTCAAGGAGGAGGGCATGGGAGTCTCTCAGGGGAGGGAAAGGGATAGCAGGAGCGGGGAATAAATGCGAGCGGTCGCGGGGATCCGGAATCCTGAACTCCGGGCGACCGGACAAGGCCGATGGTAGCAGCGCCCCGGCCACTCGAATATCGATATTCCCCCGTGATGAAACGAGCCCGGATAACGAATCGCCGACAGCACTCGGCGACATTCCCGTCACCCTCATTCATCGCGAGGCGGACTCGTATTCATCACGGTTCACCAATGACCTGGGAGACGCCGGCGCCGCCGCAGGACCGCGAGCGCGCCGCGCGGATGCCTCCCACCGCGCCCCGTGATCGCGGCGAGATGGGCAGGGCGCGATGACGCCCGGCTCACGCCCCTTCGCGGGGCCCGAGCCGGGCGCCATCGTGATTCTTCCGCAACGGCCAGGAGACCGGGGAGTGACGCGGGAGCCGACGCGGCTCAGGCGGGCGCTCAGTCGGTGGGGCGAACGAGCCACCAGGCGGCGTAGGGCGGGACGGGGACCATGCCGTCGCCGTCACCCTCGAGAGTCGCCGCGCCCGAGGGGACCGTCCCCGTCAGAGCGTCGGCGGCGCCAAGCACGCCGTGCTCCGCCAGCCGCCAGGCGGGGATCCTCCTCCAGTCCGGCGTCACGTTGTACACGCCCACGAAACTGCCCAGCGGGTGGTCGCGGAAGGTGACGAGCACGCCGTCGTCATCCAGGGGGGCCACCTGAGTGCGCACGTCGGCGCTGAGCACGGGCAGGGAGGCGCGAACCCGCCCCATGTGGACGAGGTCGGTGAAGACGCGGCCCTGGATGGTTGAGCGGTCCCAGCGGCCGGCCATGAGGCGCTCATCGAGGCGGGGGCGCCCCGCCCAGCGGGAGTCGGTCTCGTGGCCGGGCTCGGTGTCCCAGTTGGGGTCATTGAACTGGGCCAGTTCGTCGCCGGACCAGATGACGGGGACGCCGCCCCATCCGTAGAGGATCGCGTTGGCCATGCGCAGGGCGTTGATGCGCTCCTCGCGCCACCGCCACAGGGAGTCGACCTCGTGCTCGGGGGTGAGGTCGTTGATTCCCTCCCAGGCCTCAGCCACGGACTCCAGGCCGATGAGCGAGGCGGCGGTGCCGGAGATGCGGCGGTCCCCGGTGACCGGGTTGTGCTGGAAGACCAGGCCCCGCGCATCAGAGAAGGGGTAGAGGCCCGTGTACCAGTCGGACAGGAAGGCTCGGTGCCAGTAGCCGGACAGGCCCACGGCATCGGCGTCGCCGTCGTCGATCGCCCAGCCGATGTCATCGTGGCAGCGCAGGTAGGTGATCCAGGTGGAGTTGGGGGACTCGGCGGGGAGGTGGCGCAGGGCGTGGGCGCCGAGCACCGCGTTCCGCGCCGCGAGCATGGACCAGACCTGCACCATGAGGGAGTTGTGGTAGGCGAGGTCGGAGACCTTGTTCGTGTACCGGCCCTGGCCGAGGTACTGCACGAGCTCGGTGGGGGCCACGATCGCCTCGGCCTTGAGGATGATGGCGGGGCAGGCGATGCGGGTGAGGGCGCGCAGCACCTGGGTGATGGCGTGGACCTCAGGCTGGCCCTGGCAATCGGTGCCCTTGCGCTTGATGGTGAAGGCGATGGCGTCCAGGCGCAGCACCTCGACGCCGCGGTTGGCCAGTTCCAGGATGATGGAGACGAATTCCTCCATGACGTTGGGGTTGCGCCAGTCGAGGTCCCACTGGAAGGAGTTGAAGGTGGTCCACACCCAGGAGCCGAGCTCCTCGTTCCAGGTGAAGTTGCCGGGGGCGAAGTCCGGGAACACCTCTGGCAGATCGCGCTCGTACTCGTCGGGCTCGGCGCGGTCAGGGAAGAGGAAGAAGTAGTCCTGGTAGCGCTTCTCCCCCGCCCGGGCGCGCCGGGCCCACTCGTGCTCGGCCGCCACGTGGTTGAGGACGAGGTCGACGACGAGGCTCATGCCCTCCCCGCGCAGGGAGCCCGCCAGGTGCTCGAGGTCGTCCATGGTGCCCAGGTCCGGGCGGACGGAGCGGTAGTCGGCGACGGCGTAGCCGCCGTCGGAGTCCCCGGGACGGGGGGTGAGCAGCGGCATGAGGTGCAGGTAGTTGACGCCGAGCTCGCGCAGGTAGGGGATGCGGTCCTCGACGCCGCGCAAGCTCCCGGCGAAGCGCTCGGTGTAGCAGGCGTAGCCGATGCGCGAGGGGTCCTGGATCCAGGAGGGGTTGAGCATGCGCTGGAGGTCCAGGTGGCGCAACTCGGGGCTGCGTTGGGCGTAGGCGGCTGCCGCCTCGGTCAGCAGGATCGTGGCCGCCCGCGTCGCTCGGGGCTCGCCGTAGAGGGTGACCAGGCCGTCGATGACATCGGGGTACCAGCGCTCCAGGCGGGTCGTGAAGATCTCCTGCTCCGTGAGGTTGAGCCCCACCAGGGGGGCGACGATGGCCTGGGACACCTCGTCGGGGATCCCGGCGAGCGGGGTGAGGACGGGCTGTGTCTCGGGGGCGCGGCGCTGGGAGGTCATGCAACCATGATTCCCTACGCCGGGCCCTCGCAACAGCCGATCCACTATTCGGCCTCGGCCGGCCGCGGGACTCCGGCGCGCACGCGTTGGGCGCAGTACGCGGCAGCGGGGCCGGTGGGGCTCAGCGCCATCGCCGGGGGGAATGCCCGGCGTCGACCTCCTGGGCCCGGCGGCCCTCGCGGGCGAGCAGGCTCTGCTTGGTCGCCGGCCCGTAGCGGAAGCCGCCCAGGGACCCGTCGGCGCGGGCCACGCGGTGGCAGGGGACGAAGAGCGCGGCGGCGTTGAAGGCGCAGGCGCCGGCCGCGGCCCGCACCGCCCGGGGGCTGCCGCACAGGGCGGCGTACTCGGCGTAGCTCACCAGGCGCCCCGGGCCGATGCCGCGCAGTACCTCCCAGGCCCGCTCGCGGAAGGGGCCCGAGCGCTGGAGGACCGGCACCTGGGCGGGGGCACCCAGCTCGCCGTCGTAATAGGCCTCCAGGGCGGGGAGTGCCTGGGCCAGGGCCCCGGGAGCGGATCCCGACGGCGCCTCCTCCAGGCACCCGGGGCGCAGGCCGGGGTGGATGAGCGCGAGCAGCCCGGCGGGATCCTCGGTCCACCCCGAGGCCAGCACGGCGCTGCCCGCGATGATCGTGAAGGGCCCGTCCGGGGTGGGGGCCGTGGCCACGGAGGCCGTCAGCCCGTCCCGGTCCCGTAGAGGTCGCGCCATGCCCTTATCCTCCCGCATCCCTCACGCCAGGGCGAGGGACAGGGCGGACGTCGCCTCATCCCAGGGCAGGCGCTCCTGCTCCAGGCTCAGGCCCCAGTCGATGATCATCCGCCAGGCGCGCATCTGCTCGTAGCCCAGGCCCTCGGGCTGCGGGCCGTCGCGGCTCACCCGCTTGCCGGGGTCGGCCACCGCCAGGCAGCGCCAGCGCTCCAGGGTCGGGGCGTCCATGAGCACCGGCACGATCCCCGGCAGGCGCTGGCTGAGGCAGGCCAGGATCCTCATGCCGTCGGCATCGAGATCCCCCCAGTAGGCGACGCGGCGCGCGCGGCGAGCCCAGGAGAGCAGGGGGAGCGTCTGGACGATCTTGTCCCCCGCGCCCCAGACGGCCACGGTTCGCGGCCGCTCCTCCAGGGCGAGGAAGGTGGCCAGGTTCTCCACGGCGATGACGTCGATGAACCCCGCCCGATCGGCCCACATGCGGCTGATCTCCTCCACCGGGGCCTCGACGTCGCGCAGGCCCCCGGCGGCCAGGCCCGGGTCGAGGATCCGCACGCGCACGGTCGTGGGAGGACGGCGCAGGCCCAGCCCGGACTCCACGGGGAGGCCCCCGCCCCGGGCCGCGCCGAGCAGGCGCTGCACCACGCGGCGGTGCCGCTCCAGCCACTTGGTGTCCAGGCCGGCGATCGGCAGCTGGCGCAGGTAGAGGCCGGAGGCCGGATGCGAGGCCAGCCAGGCCACGGCGGCGACGAGGCGCTCGACGTCATCGTCCTCGTACTCGACGACCTCGCCGATGACGGCGGCCACCGCCTCGGCCGCGCCGCCCTGACCCGACAGGCCGGTGGGCCCCACGCCCAGGGCCTCGAGCATGCCCGCGATCATCCCCGCCCGCGAGCTCGCCAGCCCCCAGTGGCCGGCGCGGCCCGCCGCCGATGCGATGGCATCGGCTCCCACAAGCTGGGCGCGCACGGGCAGGTGCTGGGTGCCCAGCGACGCCCAGCGGCGCCCCTCCCAGATGACGGTGCCGGGGGCAGAGCGCTCCCATTGGCGCCAGGCGGCGATCCACGCGGCGACGCCGTCGACATCCGCGAGCGCAAGGTCATGCGTGGGCGGGTCGAGGGACAGGGGCAGCACCTCGGCGCGCGCCTGGTCGGGGTTCGCGGCCCAGGCGGCGTAGACGCGCTGGTAGCGCACGGCGGCGCGCGCGGCGAGTTCGGCCGGGCCCCTCACAGCGCCTCCAGATCGAAGCCCTCGAAGAGGTCGCCGGGCCGCTCGGGGGCGGCCCAGGCGCCCCTGCGCGCCGGGGCGTCGAAGAGCACCATGGACAGGGCGGAGGCGTCCCCCTCGGGGGTGTTGGTGACCATGGCCGCGCCGCCCACGTGCTCCTCCAGGGTCTGGAGCATCTTCATGGGAGTGGCCAGCAGCAACTGGAAGCCGAAGCCGCGGAAGACCTCCAGGCCGGCGCGGGTGTAGTCGGCGTCGGTCTTGTCGAAGGCCTCGTCGAGGACCACTAGGGCGTAGCCGGGCAGCTGGTTCCCGGGGTCGGTGAGCTGGTAGCGCAGGGCGGCGGCCAGGCAGAACACGACGAGCTTCTGGCGCTGCCCGCCGGACAGGCCCGAGGCCCCCTCGTAGACATCGACGACGACGCCGTCGACATCGCGCTCCTCGGCGCGGAAGGCGACGTGGAGGCGGGTGTCGAGGCACTGACGGCGCCAGGCCGCGTCGCGGGGCTCGGAGGAGCTGAGCCGGCTCATGATGCGGCCGAGCAGGGCGTAGCGCTCCTCGGCGCGATCGGGGGACTCGTCGTCGAGTTCGAGGCTGCCCGAGGCGATGGTCGCCAGGTCCCGCAGGAAGTCATTGACCACGGGCAGGCGCCGCTCCTCGACCTTGATGCGCAGGTGGTGGCCGGGCGAGTACTCGGTGGTGGCCAGGGCGTCGTTGACGGGCCCGATCCGGGCCCTGACCTGGCTGACGGCGCGGCGGATCTCGGAGGCGAGGTGGCCGATGTTCTGGCGGGACTGGGAGCGCAGGAGGGCGGTGAAGCGGCGCTCGTGACGGGGCAGGTCGTCGGATTGGAGGCGGGCCAGGATCGCGAGGAACTCGTCGAGGTAGTCGATCTCGGGAAGGACCTGGCCGCGGGTCTCGGGCCAGGTGGCGACGAAGGTGGACATGGTGACCACGGCGCTGGCCACGGCGCGGGCCTCGCTACGGGCGGCGGCCTCGCGCTGCTCGACGATCTCCTTGGAGACGCGAGCGGCGACCTCGCTGATCTCCTCCAGGTTCGGGCGGCGGCGGCGCTGGGAGCGGAAGCGCTCGTCCAGCTCGACCCGCATGGGCCCGGACTCGGGGGCGGACAGGATGAGGGCCTCCTCCTCATCGCCCGGGGTGAGGGCGCCGGCGCGCAGGGCCTGCTCCCGCTCGCGCAGGCGGTCGAGTTCGGCGGTGGCGGCATCGCGGTTCTCGGCCTCTCGGACCAGGGAAGCGCTGAGCTCGCGCAGGGTCTGGCGGGCCCGGGAGAGCGCCCGGCGGGCCGTCTCGATGCGGGCGTCGAGCTGGGCCAGGCCCGGCTGGGCGTCCCGCAGCTGCTCGCAGCGCCGCGCCCACCGCTCGGCTTGGGAGGCCGCGGAGGCGACGTCGATCTGCTCCCAGGTGAACTCCGTGGCGCGCTGGCAGGCGGCGAGCCGATCGCGCAGGACGGCCTCGCGGGCCTCCAGGCCGTCGAGGCGGGCATCGGCCCCTGCCTTCTCCCGGGCGCGGGCGGCGAGCTCATCGACAACGAGCTCGAGCCTCTCGCGGGCGTCGACGCCGATCACCCAGGCGCGGGGGTCGGCCGGGTCGCGGCGGTCATCCTTGAGGTGGGCGGTGCGCGAGGACTTGACCTGGCCGGCGCGGGTGACGCCGCGGTCAACTGCGGCGAGCTCCTCGGCGCCCTCGACGCACAGGTGGTCGAAGCGCCGCATGAGCTCGACGTTGAGCCAGTCGGCGTGCTCGGTGCCGGGGATGGGCTCGATCTTGCGGGCCAGGGCGCCGCCGGGGACCCGGGGGACGCCGCGGGCG
Organism: Actinomyces sp. zg328; assembly: GCF_009829635.1. Classification (NCBI taxonomy): domain Bacteria; kingdom Bacillati; phylum Actinomycetota; class Actinomycetes; order Actinomycetales; family Actinomycetaceae; genus Actinomyces; species Actinomyces sp. zg328. The sequence goes on along the minus strand of NZ_VWPE01000010.1, from coordinate 60,181 downwards.
GCCTGCGCGGCGGGCAGGAGGCGGTCGAAGTGGAGGCGGGCGCCCAGGTGGAGGGTGTCGACGGCGGCGAGCACGTCCCGGTAGAGGCGGTCGGGGACGAGCATGTGGGTGGCGAAGCCCCCGGCGACGGCCTCGATGGCGACGCGCCAGTCCTCCTCGCCGTCGACGACGCGCAGGATCTCTCCGGCGAAGGGCAGGACGGAGGCGGGTTGGCCGATGACGGTGGCGATGAGGTCGCGGGCGCCGAGCAGGCGGGGAGGCATGGCGGAGCGGCTGGCGAGGATCTGCTCGCGCTCGGTGGTCAGGGCGTCGACGCGGCGCTTGAGGTCGAGGGCGGCCAGGCCGGCGGTGTCACGCTCGGCGCGCAGGGAGGCCAGTTGGCCCCGCAGGGAGGAGTCCTCGGCGGCCAGGACCGCCTGGAGCTCGTGGTGGGCGCGCGCGTCGGCGGGGGCGGTGGCGTCGAGTTCGCTCAAGCAGCGCTCCAGGGCGCGGACGGCGTCGGCACGACGGGCCGCCTCCGCCTGGGCGGCCTCAAGGCGGGCGGTCGCGGCGGGCAATCCAGCGCCGGCGGCCCCGTGGCGCTCGGCGCGCAGCAGGTCGAGGTCGGCGACGGCGGCGTCCTCGCGGGCGGCCGCCCGGGCGACCTCCGCCTCCAGGCCACTGACAGCCGCGGCGGCGCGGTCGCGCTCCTCCTCCAGGCGGGTCAGACGCAGGTGGTGGACGTAGCCGGGCACGGCGGCGGCGAGCGCCTCGGCGTGGGCCTGCTGGGCTCCGGCGTCGATGATGGTGCGACTGAGCTCGGACAGGGGGGCGAGGGCCCTCTCCTGCTCGCGGGCCTCGACCACGGCCGCATGCGCCTCGCGCAACTCCCCGAACTGCTCGACGGCGGCGTCGGCCAGGCGCAGGGTCTCGGGTTCGTCGAGCATGAAGTCGCGCAGGAGGGTGTCGAGGCTGGCCAGGGACTTAGCGGCCTGGGTGCGGTGGAGGAGGCGCTGGGCGACCTCGCTGGACAGGCCGAGGCGGCGGCGGAAGGCCGCGGCGAAGGCCTCGTACTTGTCGAACAGGCGCAGGCCCTCGGGGTGGTCGCGGCGGATGGCGCGCCGGTCGATGCCGTGGGCGAGGTAGGGCAGGAGAGTCGTGAGATCCGGGGACCCTTCGGCCATGAGGAGGAGTTGGGCGACGGCGTCGACGGCGTTCGTGCCGGCACGCACGTGGAACAGGACGATCAGGGTGAGCGACTCGGCGCCCTCACCGCCCTGGGAGAAGGTGAGGGCGACCCCGCTGCGGGTGGCACCGGCGCGCAGGAAGTCGGTGACGACCTCGCCGGTGGCGCCATCGGTGGTGCGCCGGTAGGCGCCGCGCACGTAGCTGAGGATGGTGCGGGCGCGGTCGGTGGCGCCGGAGTCCTGGGCGGCGGCGTTGAATCGCCGGTTCTTGGCGGGCACGAGCACGGCGGACAGGGCGTCCAGCAGGGAGGACTTGCCCGAGCCGGACGGGCCGGTGAGGATGAGGCCATCGCGGGGCACGGGCAGGTCGTGGTAGCCGTTGAAGGTCCCCCAGTTGTGGACCTGGATGCGGGACAGACGGTGCTGGGCGTCCGCCTCGCGCAGCCGCGAGCGCGTGCGGGCCGAGCGCGGCGCCGGGGGCACCGGGGAGGCGGCGCGGCGGCGCTCGCGGGTGGGGGTGGGGGGCGTCGTCGTTCTCATGGCCGCTCCTGGGAGTCAGCGCTCGGGGTGGACGGGGAGCGCCGCGGGCCCCGTGGGCGCTCAGAGCCCCGAGTTCCCCGCGCGCCTCCGGGCCCGGCCCCGTCATCGTCCTGCTCGGCCAGCATGGCCTCGTACTGGGCGGCGACGGCGGCCACCTGGTCGGCGCCGAAGACGAGGGCGAGGATCGGGGAGATCTCATAGCGCTCGTCGACGCTCGTGGACCGCAGGAGCGAGGCCTTGACCATCTTGGTGATGGAGGCGCTCACGCGCCGCTCGAAGCCGGAGAGGTCCGTGGAGGCGCGCCGCCGGTAGATGGCGAGGTGGTCGATGAGTTCGGAGCGGTCGACGAAGACGCGATGACCGCCGCCCATGGCGCGCAGGAGGAGGGTGCGCAGGTGGAGCAGGAGGGCGGTGTCGATGAGGGTCAGGGGCATGGCGCGCACCACGGAGGGGGCTTGGCCGGTGGGGTCGTCGGCGTTGCGCACGAACGCGAAGCCGGCCTCGCGGTCCACGATGAGGCTGAGGAACATATTGGCCAGGTGGTGGCGGACGGCGTCGAGGTCGGCCATGAGGGCCTGCCAGGGCTCGGGGTGGAGGGCGGCGGAGAGGTAGGGGCCCTGGACGAGGCGGACGATGGCGCTGCGGGTGGCGCGGGGCAGGGTTCCGGCGTCGCCGTCCCACAGCGCCCCCGGGGGCATCTCCGACGCCGGCTCAGCCGGGTCCGCGGGCGCTCCTTGGCATGCCGGCGCCTCGGGCTCAGGGGGCGCGGCCGGGCCGTCGGCCGCGGCGGGCGACGACGACCGTGTCGGTGGTGGCGGCGGTATCGCGCCGACCCCGCCGGGCGGCGGGGGCGGGACCTCCAGGTTCATCTCCTGCAACGGGCTCTCGGGGCTCATTCGTCGTCTCCCTCGGGGCGCGGCGCCAATGCGGCGGAGTCGGTGGACGGGCCGGCCACGGGCGCGGTGAGCACGAGCCGGGGGATGGTGGCGCGGCGTTCCTCTCCTCCCGCCGTCGACCAGGAGATCTCCTCCTCGCCGCAGGCGAGAGCGCCGGCGCGCCTCCCGATGAGGAGCAGGCCGATGACGCTGGCCAGGCCCTGGGTGGCGGGGTGGTCGGCGAGGATGTCGCCCAGGGTCGCGGCGCCGCGGCGCGCCATCGAGTCGGCGACCGCCTCGGCCAGCTCGATCATGTCGATCTCGGAGGCGCGCACGGCCTGACGCATGGAGTCCAGGTCGAGGCCTGAGGCGCTGTGCGTGACGATGTCCTCGGCGACCTCGGCGTCGGCGGGGTTGTTGAGTCGCCAGGAGCCGACGCTGGCCAGCGGCAGCCCGGTGAGCTCCAGGCTCATGCCCATGGGGGCGATCGGGGCGGCGCGCTCAGCGACCCGCCCGGCGAGCGCACAGGCCCGGGCGAGCTCGTCGGACAGGCGGCGGTGCTCCTCGAAGGCGCGGCTGGCCACGAATGCGCGCAGGGAGCGGGAGAAACCGGTCATGGTCTGGCGCACGCCGCCGGCCTCGGTCACGAGGGTGGAGCGCCAGTCGCGCAGGAATCGGCGGTCCGCCTCGTCGAGCATCTCGGCGAAGCCGCGGCTCAGGGCCTCGTCGATGTGGTCGTCGAGGAGCGCGGAGGACTCGGGGTCCTGGAGGAGCTCGAAGAAGCCGAGAAAGGAGCGGCCGGCCTCGGAGGATTCGATGCGGTCGACGCCGCGGAAGACGTCGTCGAGAACCTCGCCGCGGGACCCGGGGGCCTCGACGATCCGTTCGCGCAAGGAGCGGTTGAGGTCGGTCATCTCGGAGCGCACGCGCGCTAAGTCGCCGGGGATCTGCTCGGCCAGGGCGATGATCTCCTTGAGGCGCTCGGCGCCGTCGTGGGGGTCGAGGGGCTCGGCCTGGCCGGTCTCGACTCGGGCGATCTGGGCGTCGATGGCGTCGCGCTCGGCCCGCAGGCCGGCCAGGCGGCGCTCCGTGGAGGGGTCGGAGTCGCGCACGAGGCGGTCGAGCTGACTAGCGATGGAGGCGAGGCGGGACTGGGTGGCGGCGGGGCGGGGCCGCTCGACCTGGGCGAGATAGCGCAGTGCGGCCTCAGCGGGGGCGGAGAGCTCGTAGGACTCCTCGCGCTCACCGGGGGCAGTGGAGCGCACGAGGATGCCCTCGGCGCGCCAACGGTCGCAGTAGGTGCGGGCCGTGGTCCTCTCCCCCAGGTCCATGCCGGCCTCGCGCAGGCAGAGGAGGTCCTCGTCGATCAGCTCGTGGAGGTCGGCGACGCTCATGCGGCGCCTTTGGCCGCCCAGGTGGGAGCCGAGCACGGCGACGGCGATCGCGGCCTGGTCCAAGCGCAGGAGGCGCAGCCCGGCGTCGGCCTCGGGACCGGCCAGGAGGCGGCTCGCGCTCAGGGCGGCGGCGACGACGCCTGAGGACCGGGGCATGGCACCTCCTTCAGGGCGGGGGGGCGGCGGTTGCGAACCCGCCGCACGGTACCCGCTATCCCTGACACCCGGCTGAAGGCGGACAAGCGCCCAGGGGCTCCCGCTAGTGCGCGGTGATCGGTTCGTCGGCCTCAGGGGTGGCGGGATCCGGGCCGTCGCCGTCGAGGTCGGCACGGTCGAGATCGTCGAGGTCCACCTGCGCGATGGGATCGGGCGGATTGTCCCCGGCGGACAGGAAGAGGCCCACCCAGGCGGCGCGCCTATCAGTGTCGATGAGGAGGGCCTTGGCGAAGAGGGTCAGCGGGATGGCCAGGATCGCGCCGAGCGCTCCGATGACCTGGGACCAGAACAGCAGAGAGATGAAGGTGACGGTGGTGTTGAGGCCCACGGCGTCGCCGGTGAACTTGGGCTGGATGATGGACTGGATGACGAAGTTGAGCAATGAGTAGATGACGATCACCCACAGGGCCGTCCAGGGCCCGGAGTCCACCGCGGCCAGGAGGGCCGGCGGCATGACGCCGATGACGAATCCGATGTTGGGGATGTAGTTCGTGATGAAGGCGACGACGCCCCAGGTCACGGCCATGGGCACGTCGAGCCACCACAGGGCCATCGTGTCGAAGACGGCGACGATGAGCCCGAAAACGGTGGAGACCAGCCAGTAGGAGCGCACGGACTCCGCGAAGCCGGCCAGCGCCGAGGCGAGACTCGGCTTGAGCATGACCAGGGCGCGGGTGCGCCTCTCAATGCGCGCCATGTCGAACATGAGGAAGAGGACGGTCAGGCCCATGACCATGAGCATGGAGCCGATGCCGGAGATCTGCTCGAGGAGCGCCTGGGCGAAGCCGACGACCTTGGAGGTGTCGACGGCCTTGGAGGCCTGGGCGACGAGATCGGTCTGGGACATGCCCAGCCGGGTGAGGCGGTCCTGCAGTTGCGTCCAGATGTCGGCGAACCGGTTCGAATAGCTCGGGAGGGTGTCGATGAGCTGCATGACGGCGATGCCGAGGAATGCGAACAGGCCCACGACGAAGGCGTAGATGATCACGATCGCGGCGAGCGCGGAGACGGGCCTCGGGATGCGGTGGCGGGTGGCCCAGGTGATCAGGGGCCGCACGGTGATGACCAGGGTGAGGGCCAGGAACACGGGGCCGATGAGCCTGCTCGCGTAGTACATGCCGACGCAGCACACCACGAGCGCGGCCACCGTGAAGGCGATCGTCTCCCCCTGGCTGCGCCCGGGATCATCGGCGGGCGCCGGGGAGGCGGGCGCCGAGGAGGCGGGCGCCGCCTGATCGGCTGTCGTCGCAGGCGGGAAGGGCGTCGGCCGCCCTGTTTTAGCGCTGTCGGGTCTCATGGCCCTATCCTCCGATGATTTCGCGCCGACCGGCGGCCGCTCTCATCAAGCGGCGGGAGCGGGGCCCAGGACGCGCTCGATCCACGGCTCGACGGCGGCGTAGAAGTCCCGGCGCCGGCTGCGGCGGATGAGGTGCCCCGCACCCTTGATGAGTACCGGAGTGATGAGCGGGTTGCCCAGGGAGCGGGCCTCCTCCAGGCCGGTCGCGCCAAGGCGGGCGGAGCCGGGCTGGTCACCGCTGAGCAGCAGCGTGGGGACCGTGAGGGCGGCCAGGGCCTCGCGCCAAGGGACCTCGGGGGCGACGACGCCGGTGCGCAGGAGCTTCGGGTCCACGCGCTGGCTGGCCCAGACCGAGGGCAGAGCCTCGCTCTCGGGCATGGTGGCCGAGGCGAGGGCGCGCAGGACGGCGCCGGCGGGGTTGGCGAGCTCGGCGTCCAGGGCGCGCTTCCGAGCGGCGCCACGGGCGAGGAGCTCGGAGGGGCTGCGGGTGCCGTAGAGGGAGGGGTCCTCCAGGATGAGGCCGCTGACGAGCTCGGGGCGGCGGATGGCGGCGACCATGGCGGTCGCCCCGCCCATGGAGTGGCCCAGCACGATCGGGGCCGGCGCTGCGGTCAATCCCAGGGCGGCTCGTCCGCGGGCTTGGGTGTCGAGGTCGGTGAGGAGGTCCAGGGCGTCGTCGACGAGCTGCTCGCCGGCCCGCTCGAGCTGCGAGCGCTCCCAGGAGGGGGAGAGCCCGTGCCCGCGGGAGTCGACGGCGATGACCCGGTAGCCGCGCCGGGCCCAGTGGTTGATCGCGTCGGCCTGGGAGACGGCCGAGGAGGTGATGCCGTGCAGGAGGACAAGGGTGGGAGCGTCATCGCAGCCCACGGTGAGCCGCGCCAGGGAGGAGTGCATGGGCGTCATCCTCCCCCATTAGGCTGTTCCCATGACAGGGGACAGAGATACGAATAAGCAACAGGTCGTCACCAGCGAGGAAGCGCTGTACGGACGGATGAACGTGGAGTCCTTCAACCTGGACCATCGGAGGGTGCGGGCCCCCTACGTCCGTATCGCCGACCGCAAGGAGCTGCCGGGCGGGGACACCCTCATCAAGTACGACGTCCGCTTCTGCCAGCCCAACGTGGAGCACCTGGAGATGAAGGCGGTCCACTCCATCGAGCACCTGAGCGCCGAGCTCATGCGCGACCACACCGACCGGCTCATCGACTTCTCCCCCATGGGATGCCAGACGGGCTTCTACGCGCTCATGCTGGGCGTTGAGACCGAGGAGTTCCTGGGGCTCCTGGAGGCGACGATGCGCGGCATCCTCGCGGCCACCGAGGTGCCGGCGGCGAATGAGGTCCAGTGCGGCTGGGGCGCGAACCACTCGCTGGAACAGGCCCAGGACGCCGCACGAGCCTTCCTGGCCAGGCGCGAGGAGTGGGAGACCGTCCTCCCCTCCTGATCCCGCCCACCCCCCTCGCGAGACCGGTCGAAAATAAGAGCGAGACCGGTTCGCCGTCCACAAGGACGACGGCGTGGGCGCGGCATGAGACGAGCCTGTGGAAACAGGACCGGTCTCGCTCCTGATATCAACCGGTCTCGCTCCTGATATCGACCGGTCTCGCGCAGGGGGCGGGATTTACGATCGGGGCATGACCGCTGATCCCGCGCCCGCGCCCCTCGCCCGGCACCTCGCCGGGCGGCTCGACGACGCCGAGGCCCCCGTTCTTGTCCTATCCCACGGGATCACGGACTCGGCCGCCTGCTGGATCGAGGCGGTCGAGCACTGGGCGCCGCGCCACCGGATCGTCGCGCTCGACGCGCGCGGCCACGGGGACTCCCCCCGCTGGGACGACGCCGATCTGAAGAACCAGGAGACTGCCGGGCGTCGCCTGGCCGCCGACCTCACCGACGCCCTGGAGGATCTGCGCTCCCACGGCCTGCGCGCGTCACCCAAGGAGCCCTCGGCCGGCCCCCTGCGCGCGCCGCTGCTGCTCGTGGGGCACTCCATGGGCGGCGTGACCAGCCTCGATGTCGCCTATCACCGCCCGGATCTGGTGGACGGCGTCGTCGCGGAGGACCCCGCCTTCGTCACCCCGGCATGGCGTGCCCTCCTGCGCGCGAACGCCTTCCGGCAGGTGGCCGAGTTGAAAGGCATCGCGAAGGACCCCGAGGCCCGCTTCACCGCGGAGACCACCGAGAACCCCACGTGGTCGCACCGGGAGGTGCGCGCGAGCGTGGAGGCATCCTGCGGCGTCGACCTGCGGTTCATCGGCCTGGGTTGCGTGTCCCCGCCGACGCCGTGGGAGGAGGTGGTCGACGGCCTGACCGTCCCCACGCTCATCATCACCGGCACCGACGGCGTGGTGCTGCGCGGCGACCACTACCTGAGCCTGCTCTCACGCAAGAACCCCCTCATCTCCACCGCGGTGATCGTGGACGCCCCGCACTGCGTGCGCCGCACCTTCCCCGAGCGATTCCACGCGGCGTCCGACCCGTGGATGGAGATGGTCATCGCGCGCGGGCGGCAGGGCGAGCGGGCCGCGTAGGCTCGCGGCATGACGCCCTCTCAGCTCGCACGGCCCCAACAGCCCGCGCCCCCGGACCGCCGGGCGCATTCCGTCGTCCTGACCGCGATGGAGGAGGAGGCGCGCCCCTTCCTCGAACGCCTCCCCGCGCTCGACGGCGCCGCTCCCCTAGCGCTGAACGGTGACGCATGGGCCGTGAGCCTCGCGCTGCCCCCCGTCATCCCGGGAAGCGCCGATGGCCAGGGCCCCGGGGCCCCCCGCGAGCTCATCCTCATCCGCACAGGGATCGGCCTGGTGGCGGCCGCCTCGGCGCTGGCGGCAGCGCTGGCCCAGGTGGCCCCGCGCATGATCATCTCGGCCGGGACGGCCGGCGGCCTGGCCCGCGACGTTGAGGTGGGGGACGTGTGCGCCTCGACGACCCTGGCCTTCACGGACGCCGATGCGACAGCCTTCGGCTACGCCCGCGGCCAGATCCCCGGCCAGCCCCCCGCCTTCGGGTCGGCCACCGGGCTGCGCGAAGCCATCGAGCTCCACGGCCCCGCGGCGCTGGCCGCCGCTACCCCGGCATCGTCGTCGGCGCGCATCCATGCCGGGCAGATGCTCTCCGGCAATTCCTTCGTGACGGCGGCGAACGTGGCGGACACGCGCGAGGCATTCCCGGAGGCGGTGAGCACCGACATGGAGTCCGCGGCGCTGGCGCAGGTGGCGGCCGCCGCGGGCATCCCCTTCGCCTCGGTGCGCGGGATCTCCGACCTGTGCGGGCCCGAGGCGGGCCAGGACTTCCACATCGGCGCCGACGAGGCCGCGGCCCGCAGCGCCGCCGTCGTCATCGCCGCCCTGGCCGCGCTCAGCTGAGGCCGGGGCGGTGGCGCGCCGGCCCAAGGGGCTGCGCGATGGGGCCCACTGGGTGCAGGCTTGGCCCATGAGCACTACTCCCCCCATTGCCCTGGCCATCGCCGGCTCCGAGGCCTCCGGTGGCGCTGGCGCGCAGACCGACATCAAGACCTTCCAGCAGCTCGGCGTCTTCGGCTGCACGGCGCTGACCTGCATCGTGTCCATGGACCCGAAGGCGAACTGGGATCACCGCTTCGTGCCGGTGGACCCGCAGGTGATCGCGGATCAGATCGAGGCCTGCGCCACCGTCCACTCCAGGATCGACGCCGTGAAGGTCGGGATGCTGGGCACGCAGCCTACGATCGACGCCGTCGACGCCGCCCTGGAGCGCTACGGCTTCCCGATCGTGGTGCTCGACCCGGTCCTCATCTGCAAGGGCCAGGAGTTCTCCTCGGCGATGGCCGTGGACAACGCGCTGCGCGAGAAGATCCTGCCGCGCGCCACGATGGTCACCCCGAACCTCTTCGAGTCGGCGACGCTGGCCGGCGTCGAGGAAATCACCTCGGTGGAGGCGCTCAAGGACGCGGCGAAGCGGATCTTCGACCTCGGCGTACCCAACGTGCTGGCGAAAGCGGGCCCGAGCCTGGGCACCGGCACGGCGCTGGACGTCTTCTACGACGGCTCCACCCTGGAGGTCCTGGAGGTCCCGGCAGTGGGCGCGGAGCGGATGCACGGCGCTGGCTGCACCCTGGCCGCCGCGGTGACGGCGGAGCTCGCCAAGGGGGCCACGCCCCTGGAGGCGGCGGTGACGGCGAAGAACGTGGTCTCTGCGTCAGTCAATCCCGGCATGCGCGGGAACATCCCCTTCACCTACGTCTGGCAGGGCAACTACCCTGAGCTCCTCGCCGGGCAGCCTGCCCGGGGTGCCCGATGCCCCGCTCAGGCCAGCACGCCCAGAATTGGCGAGGTTTGAGGATTGCCCGGGCGCTCGGCGCCCACCAGGCCCGGCATCCCGCATCTCACAAGCCCCTGACCTGCGACGATAGATAATCCGACATCGCGTCAGCAAAAGGAATCCTCAAACTTCGCCATTTCCTCTCACCGCCGCCCGCGCCCGGCTGAACGCCTCACCAGCACGACCCCGCTATGACCTCTGCCGTCAGTCACGGCGCTTCCAGCGCTGAACCGCTCGAAGGACACGACGGCCCGACGGCGTCGTCTCAAGGATCGACCTATCGCGATCACAGTGCATCGCCAGCACGTTCTGCACCACCCCGACGTTCACACCGTTACCCAGTTGCTTGTACGTGGCCGCGTCCGACTGCCCTTCGAAGGTGAAATCGTCTGGCAGCCCCTGCATCCGAGCGGCCTCCCTGGGGGTCAACCGCCGACGGCGTGGGCCGATGATGCTCGTCTGCGTGATGGCCACGAGCGCGGGCACGTAGGTGGGGGGCTTAGCACGCAGGCCAGAGGGCCGGAAATGCATGAGACAGTCCCATAACGAGCCGAGGCCCTGAGCCTGCCATTCCAGTTTCCGCCGTGAAGGCGGGAACGAGGCGACCTGATATTCGACGAGCCAAGCCCTGCACCAACCCTGATTGCGGTCGAAGAGCTCGGCGTTCTTACGGAGGAAACTCATCTTCCACGCCGGCGCCCCGTCATAGTCTCCGTCAGCGATGCGCGCCTCCAGCTCTTCGACGGTGCGCCATTCATCAGCCCAAATCGGGAAACCAGGGAGCTTGACGCCGGGGTTGTATTTCCGGAAGCGGCGCACCCAAGCGTCCCAAGCATCCACCCATTCAACCTCGGAAGGGGTCAATTCATATCCCGACGGATCCTCATCGAGGTAGTCCTCGATGCTCCAGTCAGTGTCCTCGCCGTACTGATGGCGCGGTCGGGCGACCGGCGCAGGCGCGCCATCGCCCAGTCCCTCAGGATCATAAGTGGCCGTGATGAAGACTCGTTCGCGCACTTGAGGCCGCCCGCCCCGCTCTCTCCCGATCTGATGCGGCGAGATGATGGCAGGAGCATCGGCCACCCTGTAGCCCTCGTCGCGGAGCGTTCGAACGATGACCTCCCACTCATGCTTGTGCCTCGGGCCGGCGAGATTGCGAACGTTCTCAAGTAGGAGGACAGCAGGATGGCGCTCGCGAACGATCTGAAGAATGTTGAAGTACAGGGTCCCTCGGGTCTCCTCCATTCCGCGCTGCGCGCCCGACTTCGAGAACGGCTGGCAGGGAAATCCCGCCGCCAGCACGTCATGATGAGGGATCCTTGGGCTCACACCAGCCTCGCCGGCATCGACTGTGATGTCACCCAGCGGATTGATGCCCCAGTTCTGCTCATAAATCCGAGAGGCATCCGGATCGATCTCGACCGCGTAGACACACCCGCCCCCCATCTCGGACAGTGCGGCGTGGAAGCCGCCGATGCCGGCGAAAAGGTCAATGAAGGCGAAGGACACGGGTCAAGCTAAGCACATGTTCGGGCGAGAAGCTAGCCCCTCAGCGGCGATTCATCCACGGCACAGCGACGCGCGTCACTCTTCCGCGAGGATTCGCCTTGCCCCTTCCGGCAGCATGAGCCTTTCCGAGGTCGAGGATCAGCATGAGATCCCGCCCGAGGGCGCGCTCTCGCCGAGGCCGTCAGTCGCGCAGGCCGCGGCGCAGGATGAGGACGACGCCGCCCGCACCCAGCGTGATGATCGCGAAGAGCACGAGGGTCGCGTTGGCTCCCGTCATGCCGAGCTTCCCCAGCACCCTCTCCTGCGTGGACCGCGGTGTGCTTACGGGCTCCGCCGGGGCGGCCACGACCTCGGAGGCCGTGCTCGGGGCGCCGATCGGGGCGGTGGCGCCGCTAGATGGAACGGCCACGGGAGCGGCGGTGGCAGTCGCGCGCGCCGAGGCGCTCGCCGCCGCGGTGGGAGCGGCCGCCGCCGTGGCGTCAGGGGCCGCGGTGGCGGCCGCCGTCGGGCTCACCTTGGGCGCGGGCTGGACGGCCTCCGCCGAGGCTCCGCCGCTGGGCGCTCCCGAGCCGTTCGGCGTCGTCGATGGAGAGGAGGCCGAGCCCCCACCGGAGACCTTGAAGCCCGCCTGGACGTCGTCGGGGTAGGCGGCGAAGTTCTGGGTGGCGTAGATGGAACCGTCGGCAGACTCGGCGATGCCGATACCGATAGCCGTGGCGTTGCGATCCACCATGTTCTGGTAGTGACCCGGAGAGTCAACCCACTGCTGGAACAGGGCGTTGCCGAGCTCCACGCCGGACAGGCCCTTGCCGTTCATCGCGATGTTCTCGGCCACCCACGTCCATCCCGAGGGGAAGGCGTTGCGCAGGTTGGGACGGTGGTACAGGTTGCCCTCGGCGGCCATCTGGCCGGACCACTCCTGAGAGACGTTGTCGAGCTCGACGAGCCGGGTCAGTGGCTTGAGACCGGAACTTTGGCGCAACTCATTGACACGGGTGAGGATCTGCTGGGCGGCGGCGCTGTCAGCGGAGGTCGCAGCGGGCAGGAGGACCCCTGCGGCGCCGGGGTTGACCGGCGACGCCGGGGCCTGCGCCGCGACGGCCTGGGGAGTGATCCCCACGAGCGACGCGGTGACTGCGGCGGCGGCGAAGAGGCGGGCGATCTTCACAGGGCTGAAATCTCCATGGGTAGTCAGTTCTGTCGATGACTCACCGGGACGCTAGGGGCTCCGGAGCATCAGGCGCGGATGGGGTCCGCGCCTTCATGATACTCATCTCGTGATCTTCATGTTACCTGACGAGACCGGTAATTTCTTCGGGACGCGCCTTCTCGCGACAGGTTTGGGAGGCGACTCACAGGGCCACGAGTAACTGAACCATCACGATCTTGACCACGATCGCCAGCGCGAAGAGGGTCGCATACCCGGCCTCGATCCGCACGTCCTCGCTGCGGGACAGGGCGTAGGAGAGGATCGCCGGCTGCCCCACCAGGCCCGCCAGTCCACCGGCGGCGCGCGCGGCGGAGATCCCGGCGATTCTCGCCCCCGTGAGAAGCACCACGGCGCTGACGACGACGACGATCGCCGCGAGCCCGCCCACCGCCAGGCCCGTTACGGAGAAGGCGGCGCCCGCGAACCGCGGGCCGGACGCCAGGCCGATCGCGGCCAGGAAGAACAGGAGCCCGAGCTGGCGGATCGTGGCGTTGGCGGCATGGGGCAGCCCCCACAGGAAGGGACCGGTGCGCCCGAGGCGCCCGAGGATCATCCCGGCGACCAGCGGCCCCGCGGCGACCCCCAGCTTCAGGGTGATGCCGCCGGGCAGCGGGACGGCGACGAGGCCGAGCAGCACTCCCAGGGCCATGCCGATGCCGACGCTGAAGGCGTCGATCTGCGAGATCTCGCGCTCGGAGTCGCCGAACCAGTCGGCCGCCTCCTCCAGCCTCTCGCTGGGCACGACGGCGAGGACCCTGTCCCCGAGCTCGAGCACGAGGTCATCGCGGGCGAGCAGGTCGAGGTCCCCGCGCCGCACGCGGGTGATGACGCCCGCGAAGCGCCCGGGCATGTCCACCTCGGCGATCGTCCGCCCCGCCACGCGGGTGGAGGAGACGGTGAGCCGGCGGTGGTCCACGGCCCGGCGGTCCTTGGCCAGGCAGGAGCGCAGTCCCGTGCCCAGCTCGTGCATGGCCTCCTCAACGGCGGCGGGCGCCCCGACGACGACGACCTTGTCCCCCGGCGCCAGCTCCTCGCCGGGGTCGACGACACGCGTGACCCCGTCGCGCTCCAGGTAGGAGATGCGGATGCGGGCGCGGGTGAAGGCCTCCATCCGGTCCAGCCGCACGCGGGTGAGCACGTAGACGCTGGTGGCGACGATGCCATCGGCGCTGGCGGGCCGGGGGTCCTTACGGCCGGGCCAGCGCTGTCCGACGACGATGGCGACGACGATGATCGCCACGGCCACGCCCACGGGGTAGGCGATGGCGTAGCCGATGGAGGGCTCCTGATTCCCGGCGGCCTCGATCGCGGCGTCGAGCACCGGGGAGGTCAGGGCGCCCGCGTAGGCGCCGGCGTCCATCGCGGGCGTCACCCCGGTCAGGCGCGAGAAGCCCGCCCCCACCGCGCCGGCGGCGAGGAGCGCGACGACGCACAGCGCCATGAGGGGCATTTGCCGGCCGAGGTTGCGGAAGAAGGTGTTGCCCGCGCCAAGCCCCACCGTGTAGCAGAACAGCCCGAGCCCGAGGGCCCGCAGCATCCCGAGGTCGGCGCCGAGCCTGGGATCGAGCGCGCCGACAGCGAGGCCCACGAACAGCGCCCCGGCAGCGCCGAAGCGGATCGGCCCGAAGGGGATCTGCCCGACGGCGGTCCCGAGCCCGATGACGAGGAAGACCGTGAGCAGGGGGGTGGCGGCGAGGACGTCGATGACGCCATCAGGGATGAGCCCCGCCGCTACCGGATAGGTCATGTGAATAACTCCAGGCACATCGGACAGGGTAAGCCACTTCGGCCTCAATGCCGACCATCGGCGCCCCACTCCCGCCTCCCTGTTCCCGGTTTCGCCCGGAGGCAAGGCGGCTTGGTGCGCCGCCCGGGCCGGGAGTAGGTTCGCCATGCCTCATACCCGAGGCGGACACGCAGCAGCACCGCAGCGAGGAGCATTCCCATGGCCGATTTCACCGACGACGGCATCGACCGCACCACCACTCTCAAGGTGTCCGGCCTGACGTGCGGGCACTGCGTCTCCCACGTCACCGAGGAGCTCGAGGCGCTCACGGGCGTCAAGGACGTCTCCATCGTCCTCAACAAGGGCGGGCAGTCCGTCGTCACGGTCGTTTCGGACGTCGTTCTCGAGGATGCCGCCCTGGCCGAGGCGATCGACGAGGCCGGTGACTACACGCTGGACGCCGTCGAGCGCGACGTCCGCATCTCTTGAGCACCCGCGAGGTCGATCTCGCTGTCAGCGGCATGACCTGCGCGTCCTGCGTGGCGCGCGTGGAGAAGAAACTGAGCAAGATCGACGGCGTCGAGGCCAGCGTCAACCTGGCCACCGAGTCCGCTCACCTCACCGTTCCCGACTCCGTGACGGATGACGAGCTCATCGCCACCGTCATCAGGGCCGGGTACTCGGCGGCCCTCACCGGCCCCTCCGCGGCCAGGAGCGCGGCCGCCCCGGCGGAGCCGCCGCCCTCCCCCGAGGAGGAATCGGCCCGGCCCACCGGCGGCGCCCCCTCGGCCACGGGGCCAGCGGCCGGGACAAGCGCCCGAGACTCGCTGGGCGCCTCCCACCTCGTGCGCGCCGAGGACCTGCGGCGCCGCCTAATTCTCAGCCTGCTGCTCTCGGTCCCGGTCATGGCGATCTCAATGAGCTCGGCCCTCCAGTTCCCCGGCTGGCAGTGGGCGCTGGCCGCCCTCACACTGCCGGTGGTCACCTGGGGCGCCTGGCCCTTCCACCGCGCGGCCCTGGCGGGGCTGCGCCATGGAGCCTTCACCATGGACACGCTCGTCTCTCTCGGCGTGAGCGCCTCCACCCTGTGGAGCCTGTGGGCCCTCATCTGGGGCGGCGCGGGCGAGATCGGCGTGAAGATGCCCATGGACTTGGCCGGGATCCTCACCGGCGCCCACGCGGGCGGGCACCGCCCGCACATGTACTTCGAGTCAGCCGCCTGGGTGGCCACCTTCCTCCTGGCCGGCCGCTACGCGGAGGCCCGCGCCAAGTACCGCTCCGGGGACGCCCTGCGAGCCCTTCTCGAGCTCGGCGCCAAGGAGGCCGGCCGCGTCCGGCTCACCACCCCCTCCGGTTCCGCCAACGCCATCGACGTGCTCGACGACGATGGCGCCCCCCGCCCCGACGCGATGCGCCACGAAGAGCGGGTCGCCGTCGATGACCTGGCCGCCGGCGACCTCATCGCCGTGCGCCCCGGGGAGAAGATCGCCGTGGACGGCGTCGTCGTCGAGGGCGCCAGCGCCGTGGACGCCTCCCTGCTCACCGGCGAGTCCGTGCCGGTGGAGGTCGGGGTGGGCGACGAGGTGACCGGTGGGACGATCAATACCTCCGGCGCCCTGCTCGTGCGAGCCACGCGCGTGGGCGAGGGCACCACCCTGGCGCGGATCGGCGCGCTGGTGACCGCGGCGCAGGCGGGCAAGGCGCCCGTGCAGCGCCTCGCCGACCGCGTCTCCGGGGTGTTCGTGCCCGTCGTCCTGGGGATCGCCGCCCTGACGCTCGTCGGCTGGCTCGTGGTTGGGGCCTCCGCCCAGGAGGCCCTCACGGCGTCGGTCGCGGTGCTCGTCATCGCCTGCCCCTGCGCCCTGGGCCTGGCCACGCCCACCGCAATCCTCGTGGGCTCGGGCCGGGCCGCCCAGTTCGGCGTCGTCATCCGGGGCCCGGAGGTCCTGGAGCTCACGCGCTCGCTGGACACGATGGTCCTGGACAAGACCGGCACTGTCACGACGGCGCGCATGAGCCTCGACGCCGCCGCCAGCGCCGGGATCGGGAGCGAATCATGGCTGGGCCGATCCGACTCCCCCACGCTCGACCCCCTCATGCTGGCGGGCGCGCTCGAGGCCTTCAGTGAGCACCCGGTGGCGGCCGCTATCACGGCCGCCGCCCGCGAGCGCGCGGAGAGTGAGGGCTCCCGGCTCCCGGGGGCCGAGGGCTTCGTCAACCACGAGGGCCGGGGCGTCACGGGCCGGGTGACCGGCACCGCTTCGGAGCCGGGGAGCGCGCGCGAGGTCGCCGTGGGCCGGGCCTCCTGGATCGCCGAGCGCGGCATCGCCCTGCCCGGCCACCTGTCTGAGGCGCTGGAGGCCGCCGAGTCGACCGGGGCCACCGGGGTGGTCGTCGCCATCGATGGCCAGGCCACCGCCGTGCTGGCGGTGCGCGACACGGTGCGGGCCTCCTCGGCCACCGCGATCGCCGAACTGCGCGCCCTGGGGATCCGCCCGATCCTGCTGACCGGGGACAACGCCCGGGCGGCGGCGCATGTGGCTGGTCAGGTCGGGATCGACCCGGCTGATGTGCGCGCGGAGGTCCTGCCCGCCGAGAAGCGCGACGTCGTCGCCGAGCTCCAGGCCTCGGGCGCCGTCGTCGGCATGGTGGGAGACGGGGTTAACGACGCCGCGGCCCTCGCCCAGGCGGGCACTCGGGGGCTCGGACTGGCCATGGGCTCGGGGACGGATGTGGCCATTGAGGCCGCCGACATCACCCTCGTGCGGGCCGATCTCGACGCGGTGGTCGCCGCCGTGCGGGTGAGCCGGGCGACCCTGCGGATCATCAAGCAGAACCTGTTCTGGGCCTTCGCCTACAACGTGGCGGCGATCCCACTGGCCATGGCGGGGATGCTCAACCCGATGATCGCCGGTGGGGCGATGGCCTGCTCCAGCGTCATCGTCGTGGCCAACTCGCTGCGGCTGCGAAGGGCCGGGTGAGGAGCTCAGACACAGCGGCGCAGCGCGCCGATCCCCGTAGAATCCCGCCATGACCGATGCCGACGCCATGCCCCCGACCTCGGGCAGCGCGCCCGCCCCATCCGCGGCGCCTGTGCCGCCACCGTCCGATGTCCCGCCAGCGCCTCCGACGCCAGCGACCTCCCCAGTCGGCATCCCCCGCATCGGCCTGACACCCGTGGTGGAGGCGGCCCCCGGCCCGGAGCCCGGCCCCCGCTCAGCCACGCTGCTCGTCGATGAGGCCCCCCGCCGCCGCCGCCGCGCCGAGGACCTGCTGAGCCTCGCGCTGGTGAGCGCGGGCATCCTGTCGGTCCTCGTCCTGGCCACCTACGCGCATGAGACGACCACGGGAGTTACGGCGGATGTCCGCGTGGTGCTGTCCTCAGTGCTGCGTCAGGTGCTCATCCTCCCCCTGCAGACCCTGGAGGGACTGGCGACCTTCCTCATCCCGGTCCTCGTCCTCCTCAACCAGCTCCTGCGGGGGCGCTGGCGGGGGGCCGCCGAGAGCGCCGCCGGGGCCGTGACCGGCTGGGCGCTCACCATCATGGCCCTGTGGACGCTGAAGGCCTGGGCACCGCCGACCCTCTCCGCCGGCCTGACCGTCACCGCCTCGGGCTTTCCGCGCCTGGGCGTATCCGTTGTCTTCGCCGCCCTGGTGGGCCTGCTCACGGCTGCGGGCGAGAGGCGCTCGTCGTCCACTGTTCGCTACGGCTGGGTGGCGATCTGGATGATCGTCGGGCTCGCCGTGCTGCGCTCGGCCATCACTCTTCCCGGGGCACTGCTCTCCCTCCTCCTGGGCCGCCTGGCGGGCTTGGCGCTGCGCTGCCTGTTCGGGGTGGAGGACCACTCCGCCCACGGCATCGCCCTCGTGCGGGCGCTGCGCCGGGCGGGGGTCGACGCCGTCCGGGTGGTCCGCGTGGACAGCGCGCCCGGGGCGACGGCCTGGTGGGTGACCACGGACGCCCCACTGGGCTACACCGAGGAGGTGCGGGAGAACCCGCTGGCGCCCGAGAGCGCCTCGCCCGCGCCGACCACCAGTGGCGACGCCGCCGGGGGGCCGGGCATGGAGCCGGACACGGCCGCCCTGCCCCCCGCGCGTGAGGGCCGCGCCGCCGCGCCGTCGTCGACAATCGCGCCGGCACCGGCGATCGACTCCCAGGCGCTCATCGCCGAGGCCCGGTCGTTGTCCCCGGGCAGGCCCAGCACCCACCGCGTGTACGCGGTCTGGGACCGCACGGGCGCGCGCCACGATCTGACGATCATCGACACCGACCGGCAGGTCGCCGGCTACCTGGCCACGCTGTGGGACCGGATCCGGGTCCGGGGGCTGTCCCCCCAGCGGGGCATGTCGATCCGCGCCGAGGCTGAGCACGCCGCCCTCATGACGCTGGAGGCGCGCCGCGCCGGGGTGCGCACGCCCACCCTGCGCGGGATGGCGGACGCCCCCGAGTCCGTGCTCCTCGTGACCGACCACATCGCGGGCTCCCGCGCCCTGTCCGAGTTCGGCCCCGATATTCCCGACGCGGTCCTGACCGGCCTGTGGGACCAACTCCGCCGCGCTCACGCGGCTGGCTTGGCTCACCGCAGCCTCAGTGGGGACAGCGTCGTCGTGGATGAGGCGCGCCGCGTGTGGCTGCTCGGCTGGGACTCCGGGGAGACGATCTCCTCGGAGCTGTCCCGGCGCGTCGACCTTGCCCAGGCCCTCGCCCTCCTGGCGGGCTCGGTGGGAGTCGAGCGCGCCATCGCGTCGGCCTCGCGGGTCCTGACCACCCCCCAGTTGGCCTCGATCGCTCCCATGCTCCAGCGCGTGGTCCTGCCCGCCGACACCCGCCGAGCCATGGGCCGGCGCGGACAGGTCCTCCAGGAGCTGAGGGACGCCCTCGTGGCGCTCACGCCCACCGCCCACGCCGAACCGGCCCGCATCAACCGATTCCAGGCGCGCACCGTGGTCATGGCCGTCATCTTCCTCGTGGCGGTGTGGACGCTCCTGGCCCGAATGAACTTCGAAGAGGTCTCCGACGCCGTGGCCCAGGCCAACGCCTGGTGGATCCTGGGGGCGCTCGTCTTCTCACTGGCCACCTACCTGGGGGCGGGCATCATCCTGGTGGCCTTCACCCCGGAGCGCCTGAGCCTGTGGCGCTCCACCGAGGTCCACCTGGCCTCCTCCGTCGTCGCGCTAGTGGCACCCGCCGGCGTGGGAGGGGCGGCAATCAACCTGCGCTTCCTGACCCGCAAGGGCGTGCCGACGGCGGTCGGCGTGGCCACGGTGGCGCTCGTCCAGGTCGTGCAGTTCCTCGTCACCCTGGTGCTGCTCGTCATCCTGGCCGCCGCGACTGGGCAGTCGACGGGGCTGACTCTGCCCTCGGGCTGGGTGCTGCTGGGAGCGGTGCTACTGGCCGCGCTCGTCGCCATGGTCCTGGCCGTGCCGCGGGCGCGCATCTGGATCTGGGAGAAGATCGAGCCCACGTACCGGCAGGTCCGCCCCCGGCTCGTGTGGATCCTGTCCAATCCCGCGCGGCTGCTCGCCGGCGTGGGAGGGGCGGTGCTCCTGAGCCTGTCCTACATCCTGGCCTTCGGGGCGAGCCTGTGGGCATTCGGCTTCACCCTGCCCTTCTCCGTGCTGGCGATCGCCTATTTCGCCTCCAACACGGTGGGGTCCGTGGTGCCCTCCCCCGGCGGGATCGGACCGGTGGAGTTCGCCCTGACGGCGGGGCTCATCACCGCGGGGATCCCCAGCGGCACCGCACTGTCGGCCGCCATCGTCTACCGCCTGGTCACCTTCTGGATCCCGATCCCCATCGGCTGGCTCAGCCTCCAGCGCCTCCAGAAGCTCGGGGAGTTGTGAGCCATAGAGGCGATGCCAGCGGCGCGATATGCCCCCCTGAATGGCGAGGTTTGAGGATTCCTTTTTCTGACCCATTGTCACGATTTGCGTTTCCCCAGATCAGGGGCCGTATTACGATGACTAGCGTCACACTCAGCCCCTTCCAAGGCCCGAGCAATCCTCAAACCGCGCCACTTCACACTCACCACATGAGTCTCGGAGCCCCGATAGAAGGATCAGGATCGACCCGCAGGGGTGCCGGCGCCCTGTCCAACCCTCTCAGCGCGGCCTCGACGATGGTGACGCCACGCCCTTGCATGACATCCTCATAGGTCAACCGGACAACCGGCAGCCCCATCGAGATCATCCGCTGATCGCGCTCCCGGTCCCTGGAGAGCGCCTCCCTGGAGGAGTGGTAGGCGAAGCCATCCGTCTCAACGAACAGGCGCCGATCCACGAGTTGATCGACCTCACCAACGCCATGCACGATCACCCCGACATCCACCCGATGGCCCGCGTCCTCGAGCTCGATGCGGAGCCGGCTCTCGATCAGGGACCGAGCACGAGGGTTGGCCCGACCCGCCCTCCGACGCGCGACAGCCGCCTGGTGCCCATCGCCCCCGAGGAGCTCATGAACGTCCCCCAGCAGGACAAGTCCTTCGCGGAGCGCGGCGTCCAGTGCCGCGACGGCATCGACCTCCGGGGAGCACCGGAGCATCCGCGCCAAGACGAGTTCCGGCGGGGCGACGGGCATCTCGAACGGATCGACCCGGTCGAGATGGGCCTCCCGGTGGACGATCACACCACCGGGCGCCCGGATCACACCGGTACGCGCCGGCACCGCGACATGCAGCGAGCGCGGGCGGCGCGCCAGAGGGAGCCTGTAGTGCTCGAGAGCGGATTCGGCCGTCAGCACGCCGCCGAGCGACCGGCTGACGACAATCGACTGGGGCGCATCCGGCAAGTGGATGGCACCGCCCGTCCTCAGGGCATCGCCCGTGGTCAGCAGGTCGGCCAGTGCTCGCTGGCCGGTGCGGCCCAGGTGCAGGTCCCGACGGCGCAGGGCCCCATGGCCCGCTCGAAGCTCGCGGAGGATCCTGCTCGCCTCCGCCTCGCGTTGTCCCATGCGCTGGATTGTGGGAGATCTCCAGGCCCGTCGAGGAGATGCCTCCACAGCGCGGGGGAGCCGGTGGGGATGGCGTCACCTGTGGTTCATGGTACTCGGGCAGCCTGCTGAGGCTCGCGCACCCGCGGATTTGGCGAGGTTTGAGGATTCCTTTTTCTGACCAGTTGTCACGATTTGCGCTTCCCCAGGTCAGGGGCCGTCTCATGATGACCAGTGCCGCACTCATCCCCTCCCGGGGCCCGAGCAATCCTCAAACCGCGCCACAGCGGGCCGCAGCGGGGCGATGCCGGAGGAGGGACCGTGTCAGCCCCACTCGTTCAGGCGCTTGGCACGGCTGGAATGGACCCACCAGGCGACCGCCATCGCGATCAGCCACAGCGGTGAGGCGAGCACCGCCAGCCTGGTGTCATGGGCCTGCGTCAGGGTCCACACCACGAAGATGAAGAACACGATGCTCGCCCACGCCGCCACCCGGTCGCCCGGCATCTTGAAGGCGCTGGCCTCGTGGAGCTCGGGATGCACGGAGCGGAAGCGCAGGTAGGAGACGATGATGATGATCCACACGAGGATGAACAGCACGCTCGCCACCGTCGTGACCACTGTGAACGCCTCGATGATCGACGCGGTCGTGTACAGCAGCGGGATCGCCAGGAGCAGCG
The DNA here is from genome assembly GCF_009829635.1 of Actinomyces sp. zg328. NCBI lineage: Bacteria > Bacillati > Actinomycetota > Actinomycetes > Actinomycetales > Actinomycetaceae > Actinomyces > Actinomyces sp. zg328. The sequence goes on along the minus strand of NZ_VWPE01000010.1, from coordinate 38,341 downwards.
CCGCGCATGTGATCACGAGCGCCGGCCCCGGAACCGAGCGGGCGGTCAGGCGCTTGAAGATGGCCGGGCCATGACCGGACCAGGACAGGCCGTAGAGCATCCGGGAGGTGGAGTACATGCCGGAGTTCGCGCTCGATGCCGCGGCGGTGAGGACGACGAAATTCACCAGCGACGCCGCGAGGCCGAATCCGGCCAAGGAGAACATGGCCACGAAGGGGCTGGACTCAGTGACCTCCCGCCAGGGGGTGACCATCATGATCGCGGTGAGCGCGCCCAGGTAGAACAGGAGGATGCGCACCGGGATGGCGTTGATCGCCTTGGGGAGGGTGACCTCCGGGTCCTTGGCCTCCGCGGCGGCGGTCCCGATGAGCTCGGTGCCCACGAAGGCGAAGACGGCGATCTGGAAGGCGCCGGTGAAGCCGGAGAAGCCATGGGGGAAGAGGCTGCCAATGGGGTCGGAGGGATCACCCAGGTTCCCCAGGGAGGCGACGGCGCCATTGGGCGCCGTGAAGCCGATGGCGACCAGGACGATGCCCACGATGACGAGCGCGATGATCGCCACGATCTTGATGATGGAGAACCAGAACTCGATCTCGCCGAAGGCCCTGACCGTGGTCAGGTTGAGTGCCAGCAGCAGGACGACGGTGAGCGCGGCGGGCAGCCACAGGGGCACGGTGGGCCACCAGTACTGGGCGTACTGGGTGATGGCGATGACCTCCGCGATCGCCGTCACGAGCCAGCAGAAGTAGTAGGTCCACCCGGTGAAGAAGCCCGCCCAGGGGCCGATGAGGTGATGGGCGACGTCGGCGAAGGACTTGTACTCCAGGTTGGACAGCAGGACCTCGCCGAGGGCCCGCATGACCAGGAAGAGGAAACCACCGATGATCGCGTACACGAGCAGCACGCCGGGGCCGGCCAGGGAGATCGTCTTGCCCGAGCCCATGAAGAGGCCGGTTCCGATCGCCCCGCCGATGGCGATGAGCTGGATGTGTCGATTGGTGAGGCGGCGCTGGAGGTGCTCGCCGCGCTCAACGATCTCGTCGAGATCGTGCTCGCCTGTGGTGGCAGTCATCTGTCGTCTCCTCAGGGGTGGGTGTGACTGGGGCAGCCTACGCCGAGGGGTGTTTCGAGCATTAGGCTCGTCCGCGATGAGTCCAGTGCCCAGCCCCGACGACGCCGTTCCTCCCCGGGATGGAGACGCGCTTCCGATCCCGCCTCTGCCGGCCGCCCCGCCCATGCCCCCGGGACAGTGCTTACCGCCCGATGCGGGAGCGCCGGGGGAGGGTGCCGGGACCACCCGAGCGATCGCCCCGGAAGCGGAGGAGGCGCCGCCCTTCCGCCTGACCCCGCCGCGATCCTTCGAAGATCTGCGCGATCTCCTGCCCGCCGCGCTCACCGTCCTCATCGGCGCCTGGGTGCTCATCTCGTACTCCGTGGGCCAGTGGAGGGCGATGACAGTCCCGAGCTGGGACCTGGGCATCTTCTCCGAGGCGGCCAAGGCCTACTCGCAGTTGAACGCGCCGATCGTCCCGATCAAGGGGCCGGGCTACAACCTCCTCGGCGACCACTTCCACCCCATCCTCGTGCTGCTGGGCCCCCTGTGGGCCCTGTTCCCCTCGGGCCTGACCCTCCTCATCGTCCAGGACCTCCTCCTGGCGGTCTCCGCGTGGCCCATCGTGCGCCTGGCCCAGCGCCTGACCCAGCCGGTCGTCGCGCTCGCACTGGGCCTGACCTACGTGCTGAGCTGGGGCTTCCAGGGCGCCGTGGCCGCGCAGTTCCATGAGATCGCCTTCGCGGTTCCCATGCTGGCCTTCGCCTCGGCGGCCTTCGTCGAGCGCAGGTGGCTGGCCGTGGCCTGCTGGTCCGCACCGCTGGTCCTGGTCAAGGAGGACCTCGGCCTGACGGTCCTCATGATCGGCCTGGCCGTGACCGCGCGAGGGCTGGGCGAGCTGAGGCGGGGCCGCCTGGTCCGCCCGCTCGGCCGCCTCGCCACCTGGCAGCTCGGGCTCGCGCTCGCGACCTTCGGCGTCATCATGTTCTTCCTGACCACCATGGTGCTCCTGCCGATGCTCAACCCGGACGGCTCGTGGGCCTACTCCATCGGATCGGGCTCCGACTCCGGAGCCCACCAGGACCTGCTCACCCGCCTGTTCTCCCCGGAGGTCAAGATCCAGACCCTGGTCGTGCTGGCGCTCACCGCCGGGCTCATCGGCTTGGGATCGCCCTGGATCGCCGTGGTGGCCCCGACCCTGGCCTGGCGGTTCCTGGGCTCGGTAGCCTTCTACTGGGAGTGGAAGAACTGGCATTACAACGCCGTGCTCATCCCGGTGGCCATCGGGGCGCTCCTCGACGTCGTCGCTGCTCTCAAGCGGCGGCGCTCGCGCAGGCCGGAGGGACCGGGCTGGCTGGCGGCGCCACTGTGGGCCCGCTGGCTGGCGCTGCTCGGACTGGCCACTCCCATGCTCCTGGGCGCGGTCACCGCTTCCGATCTGCCTCTGTGGCAGATGAACAACCGGGACTTCGGCAAGGCACCCGAGCGCCTGGCCTCCGTGAAGGCGGTCTACGACCTCATCCCCGAGGGCTCGACCGTGGAGACGGACCTGTCCCTCATGGCCTACCTGGTCCCACGGGCGGATGTCGCCTGGGTGGGCACGGGCAAGGAGGCGCCGCAGTACGTGGTCATCGACGCCCGCTCATCAGCTTGGGGCGGCAACGCCCCTCGCGACGCCGCCGCCTGGATCGAAGGCCGCACAGGCCGCACCTACGCCCTCATCTTCAACAAGGACGATCTCCAGGTCGCCCGACTCGTCGACACCCGCTGACATGGGCCCCTCTCCCGCCCCCGACTGGCCCGCCTTGGCTGTGGTGGGCCTTGGCGGAGCCGTCGGCACCTCGCTGCGGGCAGGTCTCGCCGAACTCATCGGCCCCTCGCCGTCGGGCCTGCCCTGGGCGACGGCGACGGCGAACCTCGTCGGCGCGCTCCTGCTGGGCCTCATCCTGGGCCAGTTCGCGGCGCCCGGGCGCCAGACGGCCAGGCACCGGCTCATCCGACTGGGGTTGGGCACGGGGCTCATGGGGGCGCTGACCACCTACTCGACGCTGATCAGCGAGACGCTTCACCTCATCGACCAGGGACGCGCGGCCCTGGGGGCGGCGTACCTCCTGGGATCCCTTGTGGCGGGCCTAGCGCTCGCGGACCTGGGGCTGCGGCTGTCGGGGCTCCTCGATCGGTCGCGTCACGCCGGTCCCACCGACAGCGTGGGGGGCGGTTCCGCGCGCCCGGAGCCGACGTGAGCGCGGCATGGGCATGGCCCCTGATGGCCCTGGCCGGAGGCGCGGGGGCCATCGCCCGCTACGTCGTCGACGGCCGCGTTACCGCCGCGGCGGCCGGGAAGGCGGCCACCCCGTCCCGTCGCGGGCGGGGCGCTCCCACCGGCGAGGCCCGCGGGGCCGTCGGCGAGCCGCCGGTGGGGACGATCGTCGTCAACATCTCGGCCTGCCTGATCCTGGGCGTTCTCACTGGTTGGGCGCGAGCGGAGGCCACTGCGGGCGCCGCGAGCCTGACCTTCATCCTCGGCACAGGCCTCATGGGCGGCTACTCGACCTTCTCCACCGCCAGCCTGGAGGGCGCGCGGCTGGCCGCGCTCGGGCGCTGGAGGGCCGCCGCGGCCCACGGCCTGGGCATGATGGCCGCCTGCCTGGCCTCGGGGGCGGCGGGCATGGCGCTGGGCGCCTGGCTGCCCGGCTGAGGAGCGTCGCGGATCCGTCGCGATGAGGCTGATTACAGCCTTGCGCCCGTGTTATCTGCCAGACTGCGGGCATGACCCATTCGCCGGACCCCACTGCCGCGCACACAGGGCCGAACGCGCCCATCAGCCCCGCCCCGGGCGGGGCGCCTCCGGCCCGGCGGAACAATCAGGCCGTGGTCATCCTGCTCATCATCATCGCCCTCCTCCTGTCCACGATCGCCGGGATCCTCCTGCTGAGGAGCGAGGGCGGATCATCCTCAGCCTCATCCGCCACGGCGGAGGCAACACCCTCCGGCAGCGCACCCAATCCCACTCGGGCGGCCGCCGCCCCCTCCCTCAGCCCCGAGGAGCTGAAGATCCTGCGCGACGAGCCCAAGCGCGACCCGAACGACGCCCGCGCGAAGGGAAACGCGAACGCCCCGGTCGTGCTGACGGTCTTCTCCGACTTCGCCTGCCCGTACTGCACGAAGTTCGCCCAGGAGACCGGGCCCAAGCTGCAGGACCTCATCGACAACGGCACCCTGCGGATCGAGTGGCGCGATCTCGCTCAGATCACCCCCTCCTCACCGCTGGCCGCGCAGGCCGGGATCGCCGCCGCGAACCAGGGCCGCTTCTGGGAGTTCCACGACGCCGTCTACGCGGCCGCCGATCCCACCGACCACCCCAAGTACACCCAGGACAGCCTCACGGCCTTCGCGCGGAGCGCCGGAGTGCCAGACATCGAGAAGTTCAAGGCGGACATGACCGCTGACGCCACCGTTCAGTCGGTGTCCCAGGCCAAGGCGCACGCCTACCAGATCGGGGTGAAGGGAACCCCCTTCCTCATGATCAACGACACCTACATCAGCGGCTTCGCCCCCGCGGACACGGTGCGCGCCGCCATCACCGAGCAGGCGGCGAAGTAGCCGGAGATGGTCAGCGGCCCCGCCAAGGCCCGGCGACGGCGAGGACCGCCTATGGCGCCTATGGCGCCCATGGGACCGTCGTCATTCGGTCGCGGGAGACCTGCGACCCCTGCCACAATAGGCGCGCCTCGGTATCGCGCCTATCGATGGGCGCGCTCCCACCCAGCACCGCATCACCCGAGGCATGGCAAAGGAGCACGACACATGGCGGATCTAACCGGGGCGACCACTGAGACGGCGCAGAGCCCACGGGGCGCGCTGAGCATCGGCGTGGACGTGGGCGGCACGAAGATCGCGGGCGGCGTCGTCGGCGTGGACGGCGAGGTCCTGGCCACGATCCGGCGCGACTCCCCCGCCAAGGAGCGCCAGGCCATCGTCGACACGATCGTCGAGGTCGTGCGCGAGCTCAAGAACGACTTCCCCACCTGCGCGACGGTTGGCATCGGCGCGGCCGGCTTCATCGCCGAGGACCGCAACACGATCGCCCACGGCACGAACCTGGACTGGACCGGCCTGCGCCTGGCGGACGCCATCTCCGAGCGCGTGGGAATGCCCGTCGTGGTGGAGAACGACGCCAACGCCTTCGGCTGGGCGGAGGTGCGCTTCGGCGCCGCCCAGGGCAAGCGCAACGCCCTGGTCGTGGCGATCGGCACCGGCGTGGGAGGGGCGATCGTCGTGGACGGCAGGCTCCTGCGCGGCGCGCGGGGCTTCGCCGCCGAGATCGGGCACATCAACGTGGTGCCGGATGGGCGCCCCTGCGGCTGCGGCCTCAACGGCTGCCTCGAGCGCTACGCCGCGGGCACGGCCCTGGGCGTCAACGGCTGGGAGCAGGCCCGCTTCCGCCCCGCTTACGCCGCGCGCATCATCGAGCTCTCGGGTGGGGACGCCAACAACATCTCCGGCAAGGCGGTCACCGCGGCGGCCCGCGAGGGCGACCCCTGCGCCCTGGAGTGCTACGCCCAGCTCACCCACTGGCTGGGCCGGGGCCTCGCGGACCTGTGCGCCGTGCTCGATCCTGAGATCATCGTCATCGCCGGGGGCCTGGCCGAGGCGGGCGACATCCTCCTGGAGCCCACGCGGAAGGCCTTCGAGGCCACCCTCACCGCGGGCGCCCATCGACCGCCGATCCCGCTCGTCCTGGCCGCCGGCGGCCAGGAGGCCGGCCTGGTGGGGGCGGCGGACCTCGCCCGCCAGGGCTGAGCCTGGGGCCCCGCCGGCCCGGGGCCCCAGATCCCGCCGGCCCCGGGCCGGCGGGGCCGTCCGAGGCGGCGGATGATGACCCGCCGTGCCGTCGAAGATGCGTCACGCCATACATCCCGCGCTTCCATAGGCCACCCTGCCCTCACTAAGGTTCCCCTTGTCCGCCTCCGGCGATCACCGTGATCGACCGCCCCGACAACGAAGAGGAACCCATGACCGTCTCCCGCAAGTCCTTCCTCGCGAGTACTTCAGCACTGTCCCTGTCGGCGCTCCTGGCTGCCTGTGGGAGCAAGAAGAGCGATGGCGGCAGTGCCAGTGCCTCCTCCGCCGCCCCCGGCACCATCACCCATGCCTTCGGCACCACGGAGCTCCCCTCCTCGGTGGAGCGGATCGCGACCGTCAACTGGGCAAACCAGGATGTCCCCCTCGCCCTGGGAATCATGCCCGTTGGGATCGCCAAGCAGGTCTTCGGCGTCGAGGACGGCTCCGGGATGCTGCCCTGGACCAAGGCGAAGGTGGACAAGCTCGTCGCCGGCGGCGCCACCGCGCCCGTCCTGTTCGATGAGACCGACGGCATCGCCTTCGAGGCCATCGCTGACACGAAGCCCGACATCATCCTGGGCGCCTACTCTGGCATGACCCAGGAGGACTACAACCGGCTCAGCGAGATCGCCCCCACCATCGCCTACCCGAAGGCCGCCTGGGTCACCCCGTGGCGCGAGATGATCACCCTGGATGCCACCGCGATCGGGAAGAAGGCGGAGGGCGAGGCGCTCATCGCGACCCTGGAGTCCTCCATCTCCGCCGAGACCGCCAAGTACCCGCAGCTGGCCGGCAAGAGCGCCGCCTTCTTCTACATGGGCGCGGGCGACCAGTCCTCCATCGGCTTCTACACGACCGGCGACCCGCGCACCGCCTTCATGAAGGACCTGGGCCTGACCATCCCGGAGTCTGTGCGCAAGCAGACCGAGGCCGACCCCACCACCTTCTCCTACAACCTCTCCGCCGAGAACGCCGACATGGTCAACGACGTCGACATCATGGTCATGTACGGCACCGCGGAGGACCTGCCCACCCTCCAGGCCGATTCCCTCATCGGAAAGATCCCGGCGGTCAAGAACGGGGCCATCGCCTTCGTCGGCAAGGGCTCGGCGCTGTCGGCCTCCACCAACCCCGGGCCGCTCTCCCTGCCCTGGGGGCTGGCTGACTACATGGCGCTCATCGCCGCCGCCGCCGACAAGGTCCAGTGACCACCCCGGCCACGCACGGCGCGGGCAGGACCGGCGATCGCGGTCCCACCGCCCTGCCCGCGCCCGCCGTGCTCATCGCGCTCCTATCACTGCTCGCCCTGGCGGTCATCGCCTCGATCGCCTTCGGGGCGCGCGTGGTCAGCCTCTCCGAGATCCTCGATGGCGTGACCGGCCATGACTCGACCATCGGGGCGGCCGCCGTCGGCGAGAGGCTCCCGCGCACCGCCACCGCCCTCGTGGCGGGCGCCGCCCTGGGGCTAGCGGGCGCCCTCATGCAGGCCATCACCCGCAATCCCATCGCCGATCCCGGGATCCTGGGGATCAACACGGGGGCGTCCCTGGCGATCGTCACCGGCATCGCCTTCCTGGGTATCCACTCGCTCTTCCAGTACCTGTGGGTCGCGATGGCCGGCGCCATGATCACCGCTATCGCGGTCTACGCCGTCGGCTCGCTCGGGCCGGGAGGGGCGACGCCGGTCAAGCTCGCCCTGGCTGGCGTGGCCACGGGCGCGGCGCTGTCCTCGGCGATCAGCGCGATCGTGCTGCCTCGCGCCCAAGGCCTGGAGGACTTCCGCGCCTGGCATGTCGGGAGCCTGGGGCGGGGCACCTGGGACTCCCTCGGGGTGGTCCTGCCTTTCATCGTGCTGGCCACCGCCGCGGGCCTGGCGATGGCGCGCCCGCTGAACTCGCTGGCCCTCGGCGATGAGGCGGCCACCGGCCTGGGCATCAACGTGCCGCTCACGAGGCTCCTCGCCGCCGCGGCGGGGGTTGTCCTGTGCGCCGCCGTGACGGCGCTGGCCGGGCCGATCGGCTTCGTCGGCCTCATGGTCCCCCACGCGGTGCGGATGCTCACGGGCCCCGATCACCGGTGGCTCCTGCCTCTATCCGTCCTCGGTGGCGCCGCCCTGCTGACGGCGGCCGACACCCTGGGCCGGGTGATCGCGAGGCCAAGCGAAATCTCGGTGGGCATCATCACCGCCTTCGTCGGGGCCCCCATCCTCATCGTCGTGGCCCGAAGCGCGAAAGTGCGCGAATTATGAGCGCCCCAGCCCTTGGCTTCACCGACCGGGGCAGGCGCTCCCGGGCGGCGCGCTACTGGGGGGTGAGCGCGGCGCTGCTCATCGGAGTCGTCGCCCTGTGGTGGGCCTCCGTGCTCATCGGGAGGACCTGGTACTCCCCGGAGGAGGTCATCCGCGTCATGATGGGTGAGCGCGTGCCCGGGGCATCGTTCTCCGTGGGCCGTCTGCGCCTTCCGCGCGCGATGGTCGGGCTCCTCGCCGGGCTGGCCTTCGGCATGGCCGGCACCACGTCCCAGACCATGCTGCGCAACCAGCTCGCCAGCCCGGACATCATCGGCATCACCTCGGGCGCCTCGACGGCGGCGGTCTTCTCGATCCTCGTTCTGGGCTGGTCCGGGCCGGCCGTGAGCATCCTGTCGATCGTCGCCGGCCTGGCGACGGCGGCCGCCATCTACGCGCTGTCCGGCTCGGGCCGGACCCAGGGAGCCCGGCTCATCCTCATCGGGATCGGCGTGTCCTCGATGCTGTCCTCGCTGATCGCCTACTTGCAACTACGGGCCGCCATCTACGACGTCCCCAAGGCGATGCGCTGGCTGTCCGGATCCCTGAACGACGCCGCCTGGGAGCAGGTGGGAATCCTGGCGATCGCGGTGGGCGTATGCGCGCTCATCATGGGGGTGATCAGCCGGGACCTCCCGCTGCTCGCCCTGGGAGAGGAGACCGCCGTCGGCCTGGGGGTGGCCACCGGCCGCGCCAGGCTCGCCCTCGTGCTCACCATGGTAGCGCTGGCCTCCTTCGCGACCGCGGCCACCGGCCCCATCGCCTTCGTCTCCTTCCTGGCCGGCCCTCTCGCGGCAGGCCTCGTAGGGCGCACGCATCGCACGCTGCTCCTGCCCGCCGCCCTCATGGGGGCCATCATCGTGCTCAGCGGCGACCTCCTGGGCCAGCACGCCTTCCCCACGACACTCCCGGTGGGCGTGGTGACCGGTGTGGTCGGCGCCCCCTACCTCATCCTCCAACTGCTGCGACTCAACCGCCAGGGAGCCTCCGCATGACCCCGTCCATGAGCACAGCCGCCCCTGCGACCCAGGACCGCGCGCGCCCCGCAGAACTGACCACTCGCGCCCTGCGCGCGGGGTACGGCGGCCGCGTCGTCGTCGACGGCGTGGATGTCGCCATCCCGGTGGGCCGGATCTCCGTCATCGTGGGGGCGAATGCCTGCGGGAAGTCCACCCTGCTCAAGACGATGGCGCGAGTCCTAACCCCCATGGACGGGCGGGTCCTGCTCGACGGCGAGGAGATCCGCTCGCTCCCCACCCGCCGGCTGGCCCAGCGCCTGGGCCTGCTGCCGCAGCAGCCGATCGCCCCGGAGGGCATCGCGGTGGCAGATCTCGTGGGGCGCGGGCGCAGCCCCCACCAGGGCCTGTTCCGGGCCACCAGCAGCGCCGACCGGCGCATCGTGGAGGCCTCACTGCTGGCCACCCGCACCGAGGCCCTGGCGGATCGCTCCATCGACGAGCTCTCCGGTGGGCAGCGCCAGCGCGTGTGGATCGCCATGGCGCTGGCCCAGCGCACCGACGTGCTCCTCCTCGACGAGCCCACGACCTTCCTCGACCTCGCCCACCAGGTGGAGGTGCTGGACCTTCTCACGGATCTCAACCGCGAGCGCGGCACAACGATCGTCATGGTCCTGCATGACATCAATCTCGCGGCCCGCTACGCGGACCACATCATCGCCATGCGCCAGGGCAGGGTGGTCGCCTCGGGAGCGCCATCGGACATCGTCTCCAGCGGGCTGGTGCGCGAGGTCTTCGACCTGGAGGCGGATGTCATCCCGGACCCGGTCTCCGGCACGCCGCTCATCGTCCCCAAGGGCCGCTACCACGTGGGCGGCAGGGATCAGGCGCCCGGGCAGGAGGGGGCGTGAGCGGCGCGGGGAGGGCTCCTTTCGGCTTCTTCCCCGTCGAAGTGGCGGGGATCCTCGATGTCTCCCCCTCCATGAGGCGCTTCACCTTCGTCAGCGCCGGGGCTCCCGAGGAGGGCGGCGACCCTCTGGCCGACTTCGCGGACCCGGGCTGGGACCAGCGCATCAAGCTCGTCCTGCCCGCGCCCTCGGGCGGCTACGAGCACCTGGTGGACGGCCCGGACTGGTACACCGCATGGCTCGCCTGCCCGCCGGAGCACCGCTGCCCGATCCGCACCTACACGACGCGCGCGGTGCGCCGGGCCGTCCACGGTAGGGGCGCGACGGAGGTGGACGTCGACATGGTGGTCCATCCGGCCGCGCCGACTGGCGGGCCCGACACCGGGCTGGGGCCGGCGGCGCGATGGATCGGGGGCGCCGTCGTCGGGAGCCGGGCGGTGCTGCTGGGGCCCCGTCGTTCCTTCGACGGCGAGCCGGGCGGCGTCGATTTCATCCCACCGGCGCGCACCGGCGCCTACCTCCTGGGCGGCGATGAGACGGCGGCCCCAGCGATCGCCCGGATCCTGGAGGGCCTGCCCACGAGCGCGCGCGGCATCGCCGTCGTCGAGATGCCCCGCCAGGCCGACCGCGCCTACCTGCCCGCGCATCCAGGCTTCGAGCTGCGCTTCCTGGGGCGCGAGGGCGGGGCGCATGGCGAACTGCTGACCGCGGCGGTCGTTGAGGCGGCGGCCGAGCTGTGCCCGCCGGGCCGGCCCACCCGGGTGGAGGAGATCGACGTGGACTCCGCCCTCCTGTGGGAGGTGCCGCGTACGGCGCGCGGCGGGGCGGCGCTGTCGCGAACGGATCTGTACGCGTGGCTGGCCGGCGAGGCGGGAGCAGTGCGCGCGATGCGCCGCCACCTGGTCTCGGAGCGGGGCGTCGATCGGCGCGCAGTGGCGTTCATGGGCTACTGGCGCCTGGGGCGCGCCGAGAACTGAGGCCGTTCAGCCCTCGTAGTCGGGCTCGGCGGTAATGTCGCGCGCCATGTTGGAGAAGCGGGAGAGGTGGCCCTGGAAGGCCACGGGGATCGTCTTGGTCTGCCCGTTGCGGTGCTTGGCGACGATGATGTCGGCCTCCCCGGGGCGCTCCTCCATCGCGTAGTACTCGGGGCGGTGCAGGAGCATGATGATGTCCGCGTCCTGCTCCAGGGAGCCGGACTCGCGCAGGTCGGACATCTGGGGCTTGTTGCCGGTGCGCTGCTCGGGGCCGCGGTTGAGCTGGGCGACGGCGATCACCGGGATCTCGAGCTCCTTGGCGAGGAGTTTGAGCGAGCGGGAGAACTCGCTGACCTCCTGCTGACGCGACTCCACGCGCTTGCCCGAACTCATGAGCTGGAGGTAGTCGATGACGAGCAGGCCGAGACCGTTCTGCTGCTTGAGGCGCAGGGCCTTGGAGCGGATCTCCGGCATGGTGAGGTTCGGGGAGTCGTCGATGTACAGCTGGGCGTTGGAGACGGGGTTGTACGCCAGGGCGACGTCCTGCCAGTCGCGCTCGTTCATCTGGTTGGAGCCGCGCAGCTTGTTCATGGAGACCCCGGACTCGGCGGCCAGGATGCGCATCATGAGTTCCATGCGCCCCATCTCCAGGGAGAAGTAGCACGAGGGGATGCCGTGGTGAATGGAGGCCGAGCGGCAGAAGTCGACGGCGAGCGTGGACTTGCCCATGGCGGGGCGCGCGGCGATGATGATCATCTGGCCGGCGTGGAGGCCGCCGGTGAGCTCGTCAAGGTCCATGAAGCCCGTGGGCACGCCCGTCATGGCGCCCTGCTCACGGCTCTGCCCGGCCTCGATCTCCAGGTTGGCCTCGCCCAGGAGCTCGGAGATGGCGACGTAATCCTCCTTCTCCCCCTCGGAGTGAGCGACGGAGTAGACCTCGGCCTCGGCCAGGGTGACGAGCTCGGCGATGTCCCCGGCATCCTGGGAGTAGCCGAGCTGCGTGATACGGGTGCCGGCCTGGACGAGGCCCCGCATGAGGGACTTCTCCCGGACGATGCGCGCGTAGTACGCGGCGTTGGCGGCAGTGGGCACGCTCGCCATGAGGGAGGCCAGGTAGGGGGCGCCCCCGACGAGGTCGAGCTCGCCGCGCTTGGCCAACTCGTCGGAGACGACGATGGGGTCGGCCGGCATGGAGCGGTTGTAGACGTCGACGATGACGTCGAAGATCGACTCGTGGGCGGGCTGGTAGAACTCGTTGCCGCGCAGGATCTCCAGGACGTCAGTGATCGCCTCCTTGCTCAGAAGCATGCCGCCGAGCGTGGCCATCTCCGCCTCGTCGTCGTGCGGGGGGACGCGATCGAAGACGCCGTCGAAGCGGGCCGCCGCCGGGCCGGGCGAGCCCTGGCCGCCGCGTTCCCGCGTGATGCTCACGGCAGCGCGGTCGATGACGTCGGTCACGGCTCTCTCCCCTCTGGCGCCAGGAGGCGCGCGCGCGACACTAGCCCCCGCCTGAGGGCGCGGCAAACGCGCCCTGGGGGGACATTGTGGGCAGCCCACCGACACCTGTGGAAAGCGGTGGATAACCTGGGGGCGACGCGCCGCACAGCCTGTGGATAAAGTTGAGGTGACAACCTGCCTGTTTCCGACGATCGTTGATATACCAGCGTGATCTCGGTGTAGAGTCCATGATCAGAAGCCCACAGGAGAATGCGACAAAGTCCGCACAAAATCTGTGGATAACCGGGTTTTCCTGTGGAATAACCTCATCTTCACCTTCAGGTCTGGACCACCCGGTCGCAGTGGGCGCGAGGGCTCGGGGCGGGCGCCGCAGGCCTGCGTGAGACACTGGGACGCCCCCACGACCCCGGAGATGACGTGACCAGACCAGCGCGCGATGACGGTCCCCTCGACTCATCCGATCGGGACCGGGGCCGCCCGGCGGGCTCCCTGAGCCCGGCGAGCCCCGCGAGCCGCCGTCGGCTCGACCGCTCCATCCTGGGGCTGGCCCTGCCGGCGCTCGGCGCGCTCGTGGCCGAGCCCCTGCTCGTGCTCGTGGACTCCGCGATGGTCGGGCACTTGGGAGCCACATCCTTGGCGGGCCTGTCGCTCGCCTCCACGGTGCTGACCACGCTCGTGGGCCTGTTCGTCTTCCTCGCCTACGCGACGACCGCGACGACGGCGCGGCTCTTCGGCGCGGGCGACCGGGCGGGCGGCCTGCGCGCGGGGATCGACGGGCTGTGGCTCGCCCTCCTCCTGGGCGCGGGCACCGCGATCCTCCTAGGGGCGGGCGGCCCGTGGTTGGTGGAGGCCCTGGGAGCGCGGGGGACGGTGGCCGACGCCGCCACCGCCTATCTGCGTGCCTCGGCGCCGGGCCTGCCGGGAATGCTCGTCGTCCTCGCCTCCACGGGCACGCTGCGCGGGCTGCTCGACACCAGGACCCCCTTCATCGTGGCCACCACCGGGGCGGCGCTCAACGCGGGGCTCAATGCCGTGCTGCTCTACGGCGTGGGGATGGGGATCGCGGGATCGGGCCTGGGCACGGCTCTGGCGCAGACGGCGATGGCCCTGGCCCTGGCGCGGCCCATCGTGCGCGCGGCCCGGGCGGCGGGCGTGCCGCTGCGGCCCCATCGGGCGGGGCTCGGCACCTCCCTGGGGGCGGGGCTTCCCCTGCTCGTGCGCACCGTCTCCTTGAGAGCGGCGATCCTGCTGACGGTGTGGGCGGCCACGGCACTGGGGGAGGCTCCGCTGGCGGCGCACCAGGTGGTCAACTCCCTGTGGGCATTCGCGGCCTTCGCCCTCGACGCGCTGGCCGTGGCAGCGCAGGCCCTGATTGGCACGGCGCTCGGACAGGCGGATGCTGCGGATTCCGCCGGTGAGGCGAGCGCGCCACCCGGGGCCGGGGACGCGCCTCCGCTCGCCGCGGGCGCGGTGGTGCGCCGGACCGTCACCTGGGGGGCGTTGACGGGGGCCATCCTGGGCGCCGCCATGGCGGCGGCGTCCCCGTGGCTGCCGCGCCTGTTCACCTCGGACGCGGGCGTCGTCGGCCTGGCGACCCCGGTACTGCTCGTGACGGCCTCGGCGATGCCGCTGGCGGGGGTCGTCTACCTGCTCGACGGAGTCCTCATGGGCGCGGGCGAGGGGCGCTACCTGGCGCGTGCGGGGGCGCTGACCCTGCTGGCCTACGCCCCCCTGGCGGTGGCGGTCGGGCACCTGGGCGCGGTGTCGCGCCTCGGTGACCACGGGCTTGCTCTGCTCTGGCTGGCCTTCGCCTGGGTCTTCATGGGCGCCCGGGCCGCGACCACCGCCCCGCGCGCCCGCGCCTGGCTCACCTGACCCCGGTCGCGGCCCTCGCGCCGCGGGAATTGGCGAGGTTTGAGGATTCCTTATTCTGACGCCGCGTCACGTCCTGCGTCGCCCCAGGTCACGAGCTTGCTTGAGGGGGAGGACGCCACGCGGGGGGCTTGAGGATCGCGAGCAATCCTCAAACCTCGCCACTCCCGGGCCGCCGGTAACGCGAGGGCCCGCCCAGGCAGTCCTGGGCGGGCCCTCAGCGCGAGTGCTCAGCGAGCGGCGGCGACGTACAACTCCACCGGGGCGACGACGTCGGCGTGCAGGCGGACGGAGGCGCTGTGGCGACCGGTCGACTTGATCGGGGGGGCGATGGTGATCTTGCGGCGGTCGATGGCGGGGCCACCGGCCTCCTTCACGGCATCGGCGATCTCGCCGGTGGTGACGGAGCCGAAGAGACGGCCGTTGGCGCCGGCCTTCGCGGTGATCGTCACGACGTTGTCAGTCAGCCAGGCGCGGGCGGTCTGGGCGTGCTCGAGGGACTCGATGCTGCGACGACGGCGGGCCTCGGCCATCTGGTCGATCTGCTTCTGCGCGCCCTTGGTCCAGGGCGTCGCGAGCTTGCGCGGGACCAGGTAGTTGCGGGCGTAGCCGTCCTTGACGTCGACGACATCGCCGGCGGCGCCGAGGTTGGCCACGTCGTGGGTGAGGATGAGCTTGGTGGTCATATCCGTGCCTCCTTCTCAGCGAGCAGAGCTCGTGTAGGGCAGCAGGGCCATCTCGCGGGCGTTCTTCACGGCCTTGGCGATCTTGCGCTGCTCCTGGACGGAGACGCCGGTGACGCGGCGGGCGCGGATCTTGCCGCGGTCGGAGATGAACTTGCGCAGCGTGGCGGTGTCCTTGTAGTCGATGACACCGACCTTGATCGCCTTGACGGGGCCGACCTTCTTCTTCGGCTTACGAAGCTGGGGCTTCGCCATAGTGGTACTCCTTGTTGCGAGCGCCGACGGCGCTCATACGAGATTGGGTTGTGGGTGTGGGAACGGAGCTCTGGCGGGGATCAGAACGGGGGCTCGTCACCGAAGGAGGTGGAGCCGCCCGTGGCCCACGGGTCGTCCGCGGCGCCGCCCCGGGGGGCGTTGTAGCCGGACTGGCCGCCCTGGAAGCCCTGGCCGCCCTGGTTGCCCCAGGAGCCGCCGCCCTGACCGCCCTGGTTCTGGGCGCCGCCTTGGTAGCCACCGCCCTGGTTCCCGCCGTAGCCCCCCTGGCCGCCCGTGCGGGTGACCTGGGCCTTGGCACGGCGCAGGGAGGGGCCGATCTCATCGACCTGCATCTCCACGACTGTGCGCTGGGCGCCCTCGCGGTCCGTGTAGGAGCGCTGCTGGAGGCGGCCCTGGGCGATGACGCGCATGCCCTTGGTCAGGGACTCCGCGACGTTCTCCGCGGCGTCGCGCCAGATTGAGCAGCGCATGAACAGCGTCTCCGCGTCCTGCCACTCGTTGGTCTGGCGGTTGAAGGTGCGCGGTGTGGACGCGATCGTGAAGGACGCGACCGCCGCACCCGACGGGGTGAAGCGCATCTCCGGATCCGCGGTGAGGTTCCCGATGATCGTGATGACGGTGTCGCCGGCCATTTCGCTTCCTTCCCTCGGTGGGCTCAGGCCTCGGGACGCAGGAGCTTGGTGCGCAGGACAGTCTCGTTGAGGCCGAGCTGGCGGTCGAGCTCCTGGGCGATCTCAGGCGTGGTGGTCATGTCGACGACGACGTAGAAGCCCTCGGAGCGCTTCTTGATGTCGTAGGCGAGACGGCGCTTGCCCCAGACGTCGACCTTGTCGACCGTGCCCCCGTTGCTGGGGACGACCTGCAGCAGCTTCTCGAGCGACGGCGCGATGGTGCGCTCGTCCGTCTCGGGGTCGAGGATGATCATGATCTCGTAATGACGCATGCTTGGTACCCACCTCCTCTGGTCTCAAGCGGTCACGGTCTCTCCGTGACAGGAGGGTTGATGCGTGCGGCGCGCCGCCGGGGCGGGGTCGCCCAAGGGCGCGCCAGGGCACGAGCCTACTCCAGGGCCACCGCCGCCAGGAAGACGGGGGCGGCGCACTGGCCGTGCAGTGCGACACGCGCGGCGGACGGCGCGCCGGCGTGGAGCCGGCCCCCCGGAGTCCCGGAGTCGTCAGTGCGCGCGCTACCGCTGATGACGGGGGCTCCAGCCGAGATCCCCGAGTATCCCCAACCAGTCGCGACCCAAGGGGCGATTCCCGTTCCCCCCCGCGCCTTGCGGAGAACGTTTCTGACCGTCCAGATTCCCATCGTCGCCTTTCCCGGGATCATTGGGGTTGCCGCCGTTGCCATTCTGAGGCGGCTGGCCGGGCTTCGCGGGATCGGGGTTCTGCGGCCCCTCAGGAACGGGTACGATTCCCTGCTGCTGATCCCCGGGCGGCACCTCCGGGTCGGTCTCCTCCTGCTTGTCCTGCTTGGGCGCCTCCTGCGTGGGCTCCACCGGCGTCAAGGAGGGCACCGGCTCGGGCGCTCGGGAGGAGCCTCGCGAGGGCGCCGGGGCCTGGATCCCTCCCAGGGAGCCCGGCGTGTAGGAGCCAGCCGTGCGGCCCGGGAACCGCTCAACGGGCAGGCCGTTCAGCGCGGACTCCATGTAGGTGGTGAAGATGTCTGCCGGGTAGGTGGAGCCGGTGATCTCGGAGTACTTCCCCCAGGGGGTGATCGACTCCTCCTCGCCGTTCTGCCCGCTCTGGTAGAGGGTGACGGCGGTGGCCACCTGCGGGGTGTAGCCGACGAAATGGGCGGACTTGTTGTCCGAGGACGAGCCCGTCTTCGCGGCGATCGGCCGGCCCAAGCGCAGCGCCGTGGTACCCGATCCCTCGTTGACCACCTGCTGCATCGCGTAGGTGGCGTCGGCCATGACATCGTCAGAGAAGACCTTCTCACCACTGGTGGACGCCGTGTAGGAGACGCTCTTCCCGCTGACCGAGGCGACGATATGCGTCTGGTGGCGGGTCCCCTGCGAGGCGAAGGTCGCGTAGGCCGTGGCGATATCGATCGTGTGCGGCGAGGCCGAGCCGAGGACGCTCTGGAGGTTGGCGTCGTCCAGTCCCGCCGTGTCCTCCGGGAAGCCCGCCCTCTTGGCCACTTCCTTGGTGGTCTCGGGCCCGACGTCCTTGTTGAGCTGGACGTAGGGGGTGTTAACCGAGTACGCGGTGGCCGTCACAAGATTCGCCCACCTGAACTGGGCGTTTCCGAAGTTGACGAACCGGGCGCCATCGATCGTCATGGGCGAGGCCCCCGGATATCCGTTGGCCAGGGTCGCGCCCTTCTCCAGGGCGGCCACGAGCGCGAAGGGCTTGAAGGTCGAGCCGGCCTGGGCCACGGCGCCGGTGGAGGAGTTCAGTCCACCGGTGAGGTAGTCGCTCCCGCCGTAGAGGGAGAGGATGCCGCCGCTACTGGCGTCGATAGACACCAGTCCCACCCGCAGGTTGGGCGAGTGGCCCTCCGGCAGGCTCTGGGCGGCGGCGACGGCGGCCTCCTGGTTCGCCTTGTTGATCGTGGTGACGATGGACAGCCCGCCGGTGTCGATCTGCTGGTCGGTGAGCCCGGCTTTCGTGGTGAGTTCCTCCCGGACCATCTGGAGGAGGTAGCCATTGGGGCCCTTGTAGGTCTCGTTGTCAGTGACGTCGATCGTCGTCGGGAAGGTCGCGGAGTCGCGCTCCGCCTGCGTGATGTAGCCATCGGCCAGCATAAGGTCGAGCACGCGGTTCCAGCGGTGAGTGGCCTGGTCCTTGTCGATCGCCGGGTCCCAGGCGCTGGGCGCGGGCAGGATCCCCGCCAGGAGAGCGGACTCGGAGTAGGTCATCTCGGATGCCGGGTGGCCGAAGTACGCCTGGCTGGCGGCCTCGATGCCGTAGGCGGAGCGCCCGAAGTACACCGTGTTGAGGTAGGAGCCGAGGATCTCCGCCTTGCTCTTGGAGCGGTCGATCTTGAGGGCCATGATGGCCTGCTGGAACTTGCCCGCGTAGGAGTTCGTCGTATCGACGTAGTAGTTCTTGATGTACTGCTGGGTGAGGGTGGAGGCGCCCTGGGTCCCCCCACCGCTGGCATTGTTGACGAGGGCGCGCAGGATTCCCTTCGGGTCCACACCGCTATTGGTGTAGAAGGAGCGGTCCTCAGAGGCGACGACGGCGCTGCCCACATGGGAGGGAATCGTCGAGGCATCGATGATAGTGCGATTGATCTCGGCGAATTGCCCCATCGGGGTGACGCCGTCGGAGTAGTAGATGGTGGTCGTCTGCGCCTGGGCGAACTCGCTGGGCTCAGGCACTTTGATCGTCGAGTAGGCATAGACGAACAGGCCCAGCACCGTCGCGGTCATGAGGAGGAAGGAGCCCAGGCAGAAGCGCCAGCTCGGGATCCAGCGGTGGATCGGGCCCTTGCCGTACCTGGGGTAATTGAAGATCCTCCTCAGGCCCGTGGGGGCCGGGCCAGCGGCCCGGGCGGCGCGCCTGTCGCGGCCGCTCGCGGGAGCCCGTCGGCCTTGCTCCTGCCTTCCGGAGAGGGCTGCCTGGGCGAGCCTGCCGCCATGGGGACGATTGCCTCCTGGGTTCGCGTTCAGTGTCACGCGTTACTCATTCCTGCAGTGCCGGTCGGTTCGCTGGGATTCAGGGCTGGGGGGCCAGCGAGCCATCGTGCAGTGCCAAGTATGGCCGGGAAGTGCCCCCTCGGGGCAAGGGGAGGGCGGCAGGATCGCGACTCGGCGTCGGCTCGATGGGCCCTGCGACCCCCTTGATCGGCGTCATCACAGGCCAGAGCGCAATATGGTGCCTATCACTCAGGCGTCGGTCACACCCACCAGCCTCCCACCGGGTCCGACCGGGCGAAGAGGGAGGTCACAGGGGCCCAAGAGAACAGGTCAGGGGCCCCGTCGCTCCACCGGCACCCCTGAGGCTCAGCGCCACGAGCCCCGCCGCCTCCGCCCCGCCCCCCTTGAGCGCGTCCACCACCCCGACCGACACCATGCGGGCGGCGGTCTCCCCGACCATCGCCCGCGCATCGCCCCTGCCGGCTGGCGGGCCCTCGGAGGACGGGCCCGCCGCTTCGCGCCTCTGGCGACGACCTCGCCCGCGGATCTCCCCACTAGAAGCGCGATCCTGTCAGGCCCCTCATGAACCGCTCCTGATCATTTCCCAGGTGAGGACGATTTTGTGACATCTCAATTTTATAATCGGCGCGCTTCGCGGCTGATGACATGCGGTTCACTCGTCGAAATAGATTCTGAGCAGCGCGAAAGGACTGACACCCAGATCTAGTGCATCAATTCCATATCACTTCAGGCTCTTATTGAGAGAATGGTCACGGCTATCAGATAGGGTCGGCCATGGGTCACCCACCCATCCCTCTCTCCCTCATTCAGAAAGCCTTGTCCCATGTCTTCCTCTTCCCGTGGGCGTCACCTCCCTGTCCTGGTGGGCCTTATGGCTGCCTCCTCCCTCATCGCGCCTGTGGCCATGGCGGCCGGAGAGGCCGCAAACACCGCAGGTCCGAAGATCCCCACTTTGTCGGCGAGCACGGCGACCTGCCACGCGCCGAAGAACCTCGTGACCGTCACCGACTTCGACCCCGCAGCCGCCGCGAACTACCGCATCGTCATCGTCATCGACGGCGTGGGTGCCGCAGCCGTCAAGAACAGCACCAGCAAGACGGTCTTCACCACTGGTAAGGGCGTCTTCGACGTCGACGCCTACCTGAAGGAGCGCGGCGTCACCAACACCGCCTTCAATGGCAAGAAGGCCACCGTCAAGCTGTACTACTTCGACAAGGAAGGCAAGTACGCCGGCAAGTACGAGGACCAGAACACCGTCGTCCCCGGCGAGGTCAAGGCCAAGATGGTCCCGCTGGGCACGCCCATTGAGGCCACCTACGCGGACCCGGCCACGGTGTGCGAGAAGACGATGCCGGCCA
This sequence comes from Actinomyces sp. zg328, assembly GCF_009829635.1. Taxonomy (NCBI): domain Bacteria; kingdom Bacillati; phylum Actinomycetota; class Actinomycetes; order Actinomycetales; family Actinomycetaceae; genus Actinomyces; species Actinomyces sp. zg328. Next base: position 18,063 of record NZ_VWPE01000010.1, on the reverse strand, counting down.
CCCCGACGGTCTCGACGACGCTGTCCGCCGACCACAATGACGTGACCATCTCCGGGGCCACCACGGATCCCCAGAAGAACTACCGCTTCGTCGCCGAGCTGCCCGACGGCACCAAGAAGGCCCTGCCCAAGGTCTACTCCGAGCGCATCGTCGGTGGCGAGTCCACGGTCAACGCCGAGGCCGCCCTTAAGGATGTCGGTGGCGTCGAGGCCTACTACGGCCAGGAGATCAAGGTTCAGGCCTACTACTTCGACGCGGAGAAGCGCTACGCGCCGAGCACCTACGTCGACCCCGCCAGCGTGGTTGACGGCCAGACCAAGGAGCGGTTCATCAAGCTGGGCGAACCCCAGGTGCTGACCCTCATGAAGCCGACCGGGTCAGCCGACCCCACGCCGACCGAGACCACCGACCCGACCGACTCGACTGGGGCCGCCGACCCGACCGACACCACCGACCCGACCGACACCACCGGGTCCACCGACACCACCGGGGCCGCCGACTCGACCGACACCACCGGGTCCACCGGGTCCACCGACCCGACCGACACCACCGGGTCCACCGACTCAACCGAGACCACCGGGTCCACCGACACCACCGGGTCCACCGACCCGACCGACACCACCGGGTCCACCGACCCGACCGACACCACCGGGTCCACCGACCCGACCGAGACCACCGGGGCCGCCGACTCGACTGGGGCCGCCGACTCGACCGAGACCACCGGGTCCACCGACCCCACCGACTCGACCGACACCACCGGGTCCACCAACCCCTCCGAGGCCCCTGAGGCCCCCAAGACCGGCTGGGTCCCTAACGGAACCACCTGGAACTACCTCGACCCCACCACCGGCACCATGCACACCGGCTGGCTCAACGACGCCGGCACCTGGTACTACCTACTGCCCAACGGCACCATGGCCACCGGCTGGCTCAACCTCGACGGCACCTGGTACTACCTGGACGCCTCCGGCGCCATGCACACCGGCTGGATCGCCCTGGACGGCCGCTGGTACTACCTACTGCCCAACGGCTCTATGGCCACCGGCTGGATCGCCCTGGACGGCACCTGGTACTACCTCGACGCCTCCGGCGCCATGGCCACCGGCTGGATCGCCCTGGACGGCCGCTGGTACTACCTCAACCCCACCACCGGCGCCATGCACACCGGCTGGCTCAACAACGCCGGCACCTGGTACTACCTACTGCCCAACGGCTCCATGGCCACCGGCTGGGTCTATGACGCCGGCACCTGGTACTTCATGAACGCCTCCGGCGCCTGGATCGCCTAACCCCCACAACACGCACCCACCACCGCCGCCGGGCACTGGGAACCCAAACCCCAGCGCCCGGCGGCGGCCCTGCCCAACGGGCGCACGGCCCAGGCCTTCGCCTCGATGCTCTTCGGGCGGCTCCTCCCGCACCCGGACGTGGTCTCGGCGATGCCGCGCCCCGAGCTTCAGGACCCGGATGTCTTCACCGACCCCATCGACGTCATCGTCACCACCCATGAGGTGGTGGCCCGCAAGCATGTGGCCGATGGCGCGATCGAGCAGGCGGCTCCGCCCCTGCGGGCCCTGCTGGAGAGCAGGGCGGACGGCGCCTCGCAGCTGGTGACATGCGATTTACTCGCCAAAATAGATACTGATCAGCGCAAATGGGCTGAAGTTCGGTTCCAGCGCATCAGTTCCGTATCGCTTGGGCTCTCATTCTGGGAACGATCACGGCCGTCAGATAGGGTCGCCGATGGGTCACCCGCCCATCCCTTTTTCCTCATGCAGAAAGCCTTGTCACCCATGTCTTCCTCTTCCCGTAGGCGCCACCTCCCTGTCCTGGTGGGCCTCATGGCTGCCTCCTCCCTCATCGCGCCCGTCGCCATGGCGGCCGGTGAGGCCACGCCCCCCCCCGCCGCAAGCCCGAAGATCCCCACCATCTCGGCGACCACGGCGACCTGCCACGCGCCGAAGAACCTCGTGACCGTCAGCGACTTCGATCCCGAAGCCGCCGCGAACTACCGCATCGTCGTCGCCTTCAAGGATCTGGGTGCCGCCGCAGCGGTCGATGAAAACACCACCAAGGAGATCTTCACCACAGGCAAGGGTGCCTTCGACATCTACGCCTTCCTGAAGGAGCGCAACTTCGCCGGCTCCTCCTTCGATACCAAGAAGGCCACCTTCAAACTGTACTACTTCGACAGCGATAACAAGTACGCCGGCCAGTACGCAGACAAGAACACCATCATCCCCGGCCAGACCAGGGACAAGATGGTCCCATTGGGCAACCCCCTCGACGTCACCTACGAGGACCCGGACAAGGTCTGCGAGAAGACGATGCCGGCCACCCCGAAGGTCGAGGCGGCGCTGGTCAACAACCGCAATGACGTCACCATCTCCGGGGCCACCACAAATCCCCAGAAGAACTACCGCTTCGTCGCCGAGCTGCCCGACAACTCCAAGGTGGCCCTGCCCGACGTCTACTCCGAGCACATCGTCAACGGTGAGACCACGATCAACGTTGAACTGGTCTTCGGGGAAAACGGTAAGCTCGATGAGGATCTCTACGGCAAGCCGATCAAGGTTCAGGCCTACTACTTCGACGCGGAGAAGCGCTACGCGCCGACCACTTACGTCGACTCCGCCAGCGTGATTGAAGGCGAGACCAAGGAGCGGTTCATCAAGCTGGGCGACCCCCAGGTGCTGACCCTCACCAAGCCGAACGAGTCGGCCAAGCCCGACGCTCCCGCGCCCGACGCTCCTGCGCCTGACGCCCCCGCGCCCGAGGCCCCCAAGCCCGACGCCCCCGCGCCCGAGGCCCCCAAGCCTGAGGCCCCTAAGACCGGCTGGGTCAAGAACGGAACCAGCTGGAACTACATCCAGCCCTCCGGAGCCAAGGCCTTCGGCTGGCTCAACGACGCCGGCACCTGGTACTACCTCGACTCCACCGGCACCATGCGCACCGGCTGGATCGCCCTCGACGGCACCTGGTACTACCTCGACGCCTCCGGCGCCATGGCCACCGGCTGGATCGCCCTGGACGGCCGCTGGTACTACCTCAACCCCACCACCGGCGCCATGCACACCGGCTGGCTCAACAACGCCGGCACCTGGTACTACCTACTGCCCAACGGCTCCATGGCCACCGGCTGGGTCTATGACGCCGGCACCTGGTACTTCATGAACGCCTCCGGCGCCTGGGTCGCCTGACCCCCACCCGCGCTCAACACGCACCCACCACCGCCGCCGGGCACTGGGAACCCAAACCCCAGCGCCCGGCGGCGGCACATCAGTCACCGAAGGCTCAACCACCCCCGCCAGACCCAACCCGAGCACGCACCCCCCGACCCCGCATAACCCCCCAATAACAAACCGCGCCCAATGGCGCCGCGATGAACCAGGAGAAGGAGGCCAATGACTGGAGGGCCTTGATCGGCAGCAGCGCCACGCACAGGGAGACCGCGGCGGCGGGGATGAACGCCATCACGGCGCTCATGTTGAGTCCGCCCCGGTAGTAGTACCGGCCGCCGGGCCGGGGCGAGTAGAGATCCTCCAGGTCGATCTCATGGCGCTTGTACCAGAAGTAGTCGATCGCCAGGATCCCGAAGAACGGCCCTAGCAGCGCCCCGAGCGAACCCAGGAAGTAGGTGATCGCCGTCGGGTTGCCGTAGAGGTTCCACGGCGTGACGAGGATCGAGGCGACGACGGCGACGATGCCGCCCACCCGGAAGGAGATCCGCTTGGGGTTGATATTGGACAGGTCGAAGGCGGCGGACACGAAGTTCGCCACGATGTTGACCCCCACCGTCGCCACGATGAACCCGATGCTCACCACGTAGAAGATGATGTTGTTGTCGATCCGGGACAAGAGCTCGCCCGGGTCGTGGAAGGCCTCTCCGTAGACCTCGATCGCCGCGGCGGAGCACAGCACGGAGGTCATGGCGAAGGCTGTCCAGTTGAGGGGCAGGCCCAGGACATTGCCCAGCACGAGGGACTTGGCGCTGGGGGCGTAGCGGGCGAAGTCGGAGAAGTTGAGCATGAGCGTGGCCAGGGTCCCCACCGTCAGGCCCACCGTCACGGCGATCTGGTAGAGTTGCTGCCCGATCCCCGGTGTGACGCCGTCGGCGTTGGCGAGCCAGTCGAAGCGCCAGCCGGCTTGGCTGAGCATCCACACGCCCAGGCCGATCATGATGACCCAGATGATGGGGCCGGCCATCCCTTGGAAATGACGGACCGCCTCCATGCCGCGCCACACGATGACGAGCTGGATGGCGGACAGCGCCAGGAACGCGATCCAGCCGCTGAGGCGCAGGCCGAGGATGGAGGCGCTGAGATCCCCGAAGCCCGGGATGATCCGCATGAGCAGCAGTTCCAGGGAGATGGAAGCCAGGTAGGTCTGAATGCCGTACCAGGCGATCGCCACGATCCCGCGCACCGCGGCCGGGAAGTTCGCCCCCCACACCCCCCAGGTGATGCGCGAGACCACCGGGTAGGGGGCGCCCGTCTCATAGCCCATGTAACCGGAGGCGCAGCAGGCGCCGAAGATGATGAGGGTGGCCACGAGCACGCCGATGACGATGGCCAGTGGAGTCATGCCCATGAGCGTCCCCGTGCCGATGAACAGCGCCGCCGCGAAGGTGTAGTTCGAGGCGTTGTGGGCGTCGTTCATCCACAGGGAGAACAGGGAGTAGGAGTTCCAGTTGCGGTCATCGGGATGCGCGGGGGCCAGGTCCTCGTTGAAGAGGCGGCCATCGGGGTCGCCGGCGCGCAGGGTGTCATTGGAGACGTCGGCGGCTCTCATGATGACGCCGCCCCCGCGCCCAGGCAGATGGCCGTGGGCGCGTCAGTCGCCGGGTCCTCGGCGATCGCCTCGAACTCGTTGACGGCGTCGAGGGCCGTGCCCATGGAGATGTTCGTGACCCGCTCCAGGATCGCCTCGACGACGACGGGCACCTGGTCCCGAATCGCCAGCTCGCGGGCGCGGCCCAGGGCGTCAGCGAGCTCCTCGGGCGTGCGGGCGCGGATAGCGTGGCAGCCCAGGCCCTCGACGACCCCCACGTGGTCCACCCCGTAGCCGCCGGTCCGCGGGGCGTTGATGTTCTCGAAGGAGAGCTGCACCTGGTAGTCCATGTCGAAGTTGCGCTGCGACTGGCGGATGAGCCCGAGGTAGGCGTTGTTGACGACGACGTGGACGTAAGGGATCCGGTGGTGGGCGGCCACGGCCAGCTCCTCGATAAGGAACTGGAAGTCGTAGTCCCCGGACAGGGCCACCACGGGCGTACCCGGGTCGGCGACGGCCGCCCCGATGGCGGCGGGGATCGTCCAGCCCAGGGGCCCCGCCTGGCCGGCGTTGACCCAGTGGCGCGGCTTGAACACGTGGAGCATCTGGGCCGCGGCGATCTGAGACAGGCCGATGGTGGTCACGTACCGGGTCTCGGGGCCGAAGGCCCGGCACATCTCCTCGTAGACGCGCTGCGGCTTGAGGGGGACGACGTCGAAATGCGTCTTGCGCAGCAGCGTGGCCTTGCGCTCATGGCACTCCTCCACCCAGGGCGCGTAGCGCTCCAGGGGCTCGGCGAAGCGCTCGCGCGCCGCGGCCAGGAGCGCCCGCAGCGCGAGCCCGGCGTCGGAGACCGCGGAGAAGTCCGGTGGGAAGATGCGCCCGATCTGCGTGGGCTCAATATCCACGTGGACGAAGCGCCTGCCCGCCCGGTATACCTCCAGGTCGCCGGTGTGGCGGGCGGCCCAGCGGTTGCCGATCCCAATGACGAGGTCGGAGGCCAGGAAGGTGGCGTTGGCGTAGCGCTGGGAGGTCTGGATCCCGGCCATGCCCTGGGCGAGCCGGTGGTCATCCGGGATGGAACCCCAGCCCATGAGCGTGGAGATGACCGGCACCCCGAGGAACTCGGCCAGGGCCACGAGGTCATCGGCGGCGTCGGCGTTGATAACGCCCCCACCGGCGATGATGACCGGGCGCTCGGCGCTATCGAGCATGTCGAGGATCCGATCGGCCTGGTAACGGGACATCGCGGGGGTCGCCACGGGAAGGGGCTCGTAGGCGTCGATGTCGAAGTCGATCTCGGCGACCTGCACGTCGAAGGGCAGGTCGATGAGGACCGGCCCACGGCGCCCCGACCGCATGAGCTGGAAGGCCTTGGCCAGGGTGCCGGGGATCTGGGCGGGCTCCAGGACGGTGACGGCCATCTTGGTCACCGGCGAGGCGATGGAGGCGATGTCCACGCCCTGGAACTCCTCCTTGCTCAGCATGGCCACCGCCGCCTGACCGGTGAGGCACAGGATCGGGATCGAATCGGCCCAGGCGGAGTACAGGCCGGTGACCATGTCGGTCCCACCGGGGCCGGAGGTGCCGATGCACACGCCGATGTTGCCCGGCGCGGCTCGGGTGTAGCCCTCGGCCATGTGGGAGGCGCCCTCCACATGGCGCGCGAGCACGTGCCGGATGCCCCCATGGTTCTTCATGGCCGAGTACAGCGGGTTGATGGCCGCGCCCGGCACGCCGAAGGCCTGGGTGGCACCTTCTTTCTCAAGAATGAGGACGATCGCGTCCACTGCGCGCATACGAGCCATCACAAGCTCACTCCTTCTCGTATCAGTGGTCTCATAGGGTGCGCCAGGCCTCGCGGAGGACCCGCTTGGCGTCGGCGACGACGGTCTGGGTGCTCTCCCCGGCGCCCAGCGGCTGGACCTCGAAGGCGACGATGGGGCGCTCGGCGGGGTCGGGGCGCAGGTAGCCGATGTCGAGCAGGCCGCGCAGGAACTCGCGCACCTGGGGGACGTTGTTCTCCCCCTTGGGGTGGGAGAAGGCGGGGTGTTTGTCCCCGTAGGCGGGGTCCGAGGGGTCCCGGATGACGCAGTTGCCGATATGGGCGTGGTTGATGAACTCGGCGGTCTCGCTCAGTGCCTGGTGGACGGTCTCGCCCTGCATGGGCAGGTGGGACAGGTCCACCATGAGCCCGAAGCTGGGGATCGCCTTGCGCACCTCCCGGGCCAGCTCGCAGGCGAGCCGGTTAGTGCCGATGAGGGCGCACTTGTCGGTGGAGTCATCGAAGGTCTCCAGGGAGAGCGTCAGGTCGCCCTTGGAGGCCGCGTAGCGGCCGAGCTGGACGATGGAGTCCGCCAGGAGCCCCAGGGCCCTCTCGCGCTGGTCGGCAGGCGGATTGGGGCCGGACAGGAAGCCGAACTTGCCGGCGCCCAGCTCGTAGGCCTGGTCGATGCCGCCCTTGAGGGCCTCGATGGCGGCGGCCCGCTCGGCGTCGTCGGTGGAGTTGAGGTTGAGCTTGCCCCGCAGGATGAGGGGCTGCCCGCCGAAGCCGACGGTCATCCCGGCGCTGGAGACGACCTCGGCGACGGCGGCCCGCTCGGCGGGGTCCTTGACGTGGGTGACCTCGATGGCGTCGAAGAACTCGTCGGCGGCGATGCGCGCGACGCTGGCGGCGATCTCGCCCTCTCCGGTCATGGCGGCTGGGTCCGCCATGAAGTGGACGATGCCGACCTTCATGTAGTCGTGGAGGGATTCCTTCATGATGCTCGCTCCTTGAGTGGGTGCATGCGCTGGTGGTCCGGATGGTGGGGAGGAGAGGGGTCAGCCCCTGCGGCGCCCGATGACGCGGCGCGCGGCGTCGGCGATATTGGCGGCGCGCAGCCCGAAGTGGTCGAAGAGCTCGTCCATGGTTCCGGACACCCCGAAGGCGTCCCGGGTCCCCACCCGCTCCATGGGCACCGGCCGGGCCTCGATGAGCGTCTCGGCGACGGCGGATCCCAGGCCTCCGATGATCGAGTGCTCCTCGGCGGTGACCAGGCCGCCCGTGCGCTCGGCGCTGGCCAGGACGGAGTCGGCGTCGAGGGGCTTGATGGTGTGGTGGTGGACGACCTCGGCGCTGATGCCCTCGGCGGCCAGGAGATCAGCGGCCCCCAGGGCCTCGGAGGCCATGGCGCCGGTGGTCAGCAGGGAGACGTCGGCGCCCTCGCGCAGGGTGATGGCGCGGCCGATCTCGAAGGGGGTGGCCTCATCGGTGAGCACGGGTACGCCGAGCTTGCCGACCCGCAGGTAGACGGGCCCGGGGTGGGCGTAGGCGGCGCGGACGGCCTTGCCCATCTCGACGGCGTCGCAGGGCACGAGGACCGTCATCCCGGGGATGGAGCGCATGAGGCTCACGTCCTCCAAGGGCAGGTGGGTGGCGCCCTCCTGCGCGGCGGTGGTGCCGGCGTTGTGGCCGACGATCGTCACCGCCCGGTCCGAGTAGGCCACGGAGACGCGGATCTGGTCGAAGCCGCGCCCGGTGAGGAAGTTGGCGTAGGCGTTGGCGAAGGGCGCCTTGCCCATGGCCGCCAGGCCCGCGGCCGTGCCCACGATGTCGCACTCGGCGATGCCCAGGTTGATGAATCGCTCGGGGAATTCCTCCCCGAAGCGGAAGGTGTAGTTGGCCTTGGAGCAGTCGCCGTCGAGGACGAAGACGTCCTCGTGGGCGCGGCCGATCTCGATGAGCGCCTCGGCGTAGCCGTCGCGCGGTTCTCTGATCCGGGTGGTCTGGCTCATCGCAGTTCCTCCAATGCGATCCGCAACTCGGCGTCGGTGGGCGCCAGGCCGTGGTACTTCGCCGTGTTCTCCATGAAGCTCACGCCCTTGCCCTTGACGGTGCGGGCGATGATCGCCGTGGGCGCGCCCTTGGTCAGCGCCGCCCGGGTCAGGGCGCCGTCGATGGCGCTCAGGTCGTGGCCATCGATCTCGATGACCTCCCAGCCGAAGGCCCGCCACTTGGCCCCCTGGTCACCGAGCGACTTGACCGAGTCGACGGCGCCGTCGAGCTGGATGCCATTGGCGTCTATGAGGGCGCACACGTTGTCCAGGCCCCGGTCGGAGGAGGTCATCGCGGCCTCCCAAATCTGGCCCTCCTGGCTCTCGCCGTCACCGATCATGACGTAGTAGCGCGAGTCCAGGCCGTCGTGCTTGGCGGCGATGGCGGCGCCATTGGCCACGGACAGCCCCTGGCCCAGTGAGCCGGAGGAGGAGTCCACCCCCGGTAGGTGGGTGTTGGAGGGATGGCCCTGGAGCCGGGTGGGCAGGGCCCGGAAGGTCATGAGCTCCTCGCGGGGGAAGAACCCGCGAGCGGCCATGGCCGCGTAGTAGGCGGGCGTGCAGTGCCCCTTGGACAGGAAGAACTGGTCGCGCTCGCGCCAGTCGGGCTCCTCGGGGCGCACCCGCAGGTGGCGCAGGTAGAGGACCACCAGGGCGTCGATCGCGGACAGTGATCCGGCGGGGTGTCCGCTGCCCGCCTTGTTCGTCATGCGGACGATGTCGCGCCGGCACTGGCGGGCGACGTCCGCGAGCTGTGAGAGCTCGTCATCGGTGAGCATTCGCTCCTCCTCCTCGGGCGGCCCCGCCCCGGGATGGGCGGGGCCGCCCCTTGTGTGGTCTCAGATCTCGCGGAAGGAGATCTCCTGGGCGCCCTCCCACAGGAACTTCTCGCCCAGGGCGGGGAGGTTCTCGTTGCCCTCGACGATGGTGGCGAAGTGGTTGCCGGCGAGCTGGCCGGCCTTGGAGGCGAAGTTCACGTAGCCGTAGCCGATGAGCAGCTCGGTCTCGGACACGCCTCCGGGGTAGATGACGATCTCGCCAGGGTGCGGGTAGCAGGTGCCGTTCTCCGGCTCGATGCCCAGGTCGAGGTCCCCGAACGGGATCCATCCGGCCTGGCCGGACCAGCGCACGTGGATGATCCGGGAGTCCAGGGGCAGGAGCTTCTCGCGGAAGGCCGCCACGGTGCGCGGTGCCGCCTCCTCCTCGTAGCGGGCCTTGAAGGTGTAGCCGCCGGCGGTGATCTCAAGCATGATTCATGTCCTTTCGTGGGGGTGGGTGGTGATGGTGGTGGGGTGGCGCCGTCAGGACGAGGCGCGCCTCATACGCCGAGGATCGAGGTGACCAGGGCCATCCGGATCGAGACGGACTGGAGGATCGCCCGGAAGTAGAGCTGGTGCGGGGTGTTGTCGATCCGCAGGTCCATCTCGCCGGCGCGGCGGGGCAGGGTGTGGGTGACGTAAATCTGGTGGCCCTTCTCCGCCTCCTCGGTGAGGGTCTCGTAGCGCACGAAGTAGCGATCCATGAGGGTCTTGAACTCCTCGGCCTTGGCGCCGGCGGGCGCGGAGCAGCCGGGCAGGTAGATGAGGTCCTGCGTGCGCACGAAGTCGTTGAAGGTGTCCTGCTCGAAGTCGAACTCCTCTTTGAGGCCCGCCTTGGACTCGGCGCGGATGCGCTCGGTGACCTCGGAGGGCGTGCGCCGGTCGGAGTCCGAGCAGATGGTGACGTTGGCGCCCAGTCGCGCCAGCCCGTAGGCCATGGAGTGGCCGGTGCGGGCCTCGATCATGTCCGGGGAGACGACGGCGACGTTAAGGCCCTCGATCCTCCCGAAGCGGCGCCACATGGTGTACAGGTCGAGCAGCGCCTGGGTGGGGTGCTCCCAGTGGCCCCAGCCGCCGTTGATGATGGGGCACTCGGCGGCCTCGGCGCCGCGACGCGCCTCCTCCTCGTCGTAGTGGCGCAGCACGATGAGGTTGGCGTACTGGGAGACGCAGCGCATCGTGTCCTCGATGCTCTCCTCCTTGGCCACCGAGGAGGTGACCTTGGGGTTGGCCTCGACGATCGTCATGCCGCCGAGCCGCTCGACGGCGGTTTGGAAGCTCATGCGGGTGCGAGTCGAGGGCTGGAAGAACATCAGCGCGATCATCTTGTCGGTGAGGATCTCGGCCCGGGTGCGGTTGAAGAGCTCAAGGTTCTTGCCCAACTCGAAGAGGTTGTAGAGCTGGGTGTCGGACAGGTCGTTGATGGAGATGAAGCTCTTGCCGACGTTGTCGACGGCGTCCACGAGCCCCTTGAGCGATCGCATGTGCTCGGACATGTTTCTTCCTCCTTCGGGAAGCGGTAGTGGGTGAGTGGTTCGGCGGATGGTGGGTGGTGGGCCGCCACCGGTTGGGCGGCGGGAGGTCAGCGGCGGCGCAGCAGCCGCCCGGCCTTGGAGTCGCGGTCGACGCTTCGGCCGCGCAGGATGGTGCGGTGGACGACGCCGCGCAGCTCGCGCCCCTGGTAGGGCGAGATCGGATTGCGGTGCTCCAGCGCGGTCACGTCCACGGTGAAGGCGGCCTCGGGATCGAGCACAATCAGGTCCGCGTCATTGCCGACGGCGATCTCCCCCTTGCCGGGGATGGAGAAGGTCGCGGCGGGGGCTCGCCCGTACCAGCGGGCGAGGTCGCTCAGGGTGGCCCCGAACTCGGCGCCGGCGCTCCACACGGCGGCGGGCCCGAGCTGCACGGAGGCCACGCCTCCCCAGGCCTGGGAGAAGTCGCCGGTGTCCTGGCGCTTGAGATCGATGGTGCACGGCGAGTGGTCGGAGGCGACCTGGTCGATCGTGCCGTCGAGGAGTCCCGCCCACAGCTCGCGGCGATTGGCCTCCGAGCGAATGGGCGGAGCGCACTTGTACTCGGTGGCGCCGTCGGGGATCTGCTCGGCGGCGAAGGTGAGGTAGTGCGGGCAGGTCTCGGCGGTGATGCGCAGGCCCTCCTCCTTGGCGGCCCGGATGAGGGGCAGGGCCTGGGCTGAGGCCAGGTGGAGGATGTGGACCCGCGCCCCGGTGGCCCGGGCGGCGTCGATGACGGCCGAGATCGCGGCGGTCTCGGCGGCGTCGGGCCGCGAGCGCAGGTACCCGGCGTACTCGCGGCCGACCTCCTGCGGGGCGCTCGCCAGGACGCCGGGGTCCTCGGCGTGGACGATGAGCGGGGCGTCGATGCGGGCGAGTTCGGCCAGGGCCTCGCGCACGCCGTCGTATCCCAGGAAGCCGTACTCGTCGATGCCGGAGTGGGCGGTGAAGCACTTGAAGCCGAAGACTCCGCGCTCCCACAGGGGCGCCAGATCGGCGGTGTTGCCGGGGACGGCGCCTCCCCACAGGCCCACGTCCACGGAGAGCTTGCCGCGAGCGGCCTCCTCCTTGAGCTTGAGGCTCTCCACGCTCACGGTGGGCGGGGAGGAGTTGAGCGGCATGTCGAGGATCGTGGTGATGCCCCCGGCCAGCCCCGCGCGGGTGGCGGTCTCGTAGCCCTCCCACTGGGTACGGCCGGGCTCGTTGATGTGGACGTGGGAGTCCACGAGCCCGGGCATCAGGACGTGGCCGTCGGGGACCTCGATGCGCTCGCGGGCGATGGGGGCGACCCCGGGGTCGACGACGGCGGTGATGCGCTCGCCGTCGATGACGACGGCCGCGGGCCGGATGCCGTCGGGCAGGACCGCGCGGTTGGCCGTGACGACGAGGTCGTGGGCCGGGTCGGTCGATGATGTCGGTGCGGTGGTCACAATGCTCTCCTCTCGCCGCCGCAGTGGGGCGGTCAGGGGTGATGAGTGCTGATCAGGGACTTTCAGGGCTGGTGCGGGATAGGACGGTTCAGGGTGGGTCCGATGCCGACCGCGCTCAGCGGGCGACGGAGTCGCGGTCGGCGTCGAGGTCGACGCTCCGGGCCTGGCGGACGGCCCTGAGGAGGTAGGGGTCCGCCCGGGACATGAGCAGGTGGATCACCAGGCCCAGCGCGGCTCCGATGAACCAGGAGAACGGGCTGAGGAACTTGCAGAAAGTGACCGGGACGACGGCGACGATGATCGAGGGCACCGAGGCGATGAGGAAGGCCCAGACAGCGCGCATGTTCCACCCGGCGGTGAAGGTGTGCATGCCGTCCCGCTTGAACAGCTCAGAGACCTGGACCTGGCCCTTCCGAAGCATGTAGTAGTCAGCGATGATGATGCCGAAGAGGGGACCGAGCACCGCGCCGAGGGCGGCGAGGAACACGTTGATGACAACCGGGTTGTTGTAGAGGTTCCACGGCGTGATGACCAGGGCGATGCAGGCGGCGATGAAGCCGCCCCTCTTGAAGTCGATCCGCGCCGGCCAGGCGTTGGCCAGGTCGTAGGCCGGGGAGACGAAGTTCGCCACCACGTTGATGCCCAGGGTGGCCACGGTGAAGGTGATGGCGCCCAGGATGATGGCGATGGGGTGGTCGAGCTTGGCGACGAGGTCCACGGGGTCGTAGATGTACTCGCCGTAGATCTGGTAGGAGCCGGCCGTCACGAGCACGGAAACCACGGAGAAGGCGATGAAGTTGACCGGCAGGCCCCACAGGTTGGCCAACCACACGGCCTTCCGGTTGGGGGCGAATCGCGAGAAGTCGCAGAAGTTGAGCAGGAGGGTGGAGAAGTAGGTGACGGTCAGGCTGATGGCGGCAAGCAGGGCGTAGCCGGTTCCCCACTGGGGAGCCTCGGCCGTCAGGCTCAGCGAGATGTGCCAGTCGGCCAGGTAGAGGACGTAGGCGGTGAGCAGAAACATGACCACCCAGACGGCGGGGCCGGCCCAGTCCTGGAACTTGCGGATGGTCTCCATGCCGCGCCGCAGGAGGAGGAGCTGGAGGCACCACATGAACAGGAAGGCGGCCCAGCCGAGGAGAGTCTCACCCAGGAAGCGGGTCTGGCCGAGGCTCGTGATGCCGGGCCACATGCCTCCCAGGAGCACGATGACGGCTTTGGAGGCGAGCCAGGTCTGGATGCCGTACCAGCAGATGGCGACGGCGCCGCGCAGCAGGGCGGGCAGGTTGGAGCCCACGGTGCCGAAGGTGATGCGGGCCAGCACCGGGTAGCACAGGCCTGTGGCCTGCCCGGCGAAGCCGACGAGGTTCATGAGGAAGAAGACGACGATGATGCCGATGCTCAGGGCGCCGAAGACGTGCCAGGCACCCAGGCCGAGGGCGAAGAGCCCGGCGGCGAAGGTGTACCCGCCGATGGAGTGGATGTCTGACATCCACATGGCGAAGAGGGAGAAGAACCCCCAGTCGCGCTCCTTGGGCGGTAGGAGGTCGTCGTTGACGAGGCTGCTGCTGATCTCTGGTTCGGCGCTCGGGGCGGCTGTGTGCTGTGGTGCCATGATGCGACCTTTTCCGTCAGGGGTGGGCGTCGTTGCCCTCGGATGTGATTCGTGCGTTCAGGCAGGGGATGCGGTTCGGTGGGGTGGTGGGGCTCAGGGGGTGATGGTGGTGCCGGTGGCGCCCGCGAGGGCGTCGATCATGCGGGGAAGGGAGGTGATGATGACCCGTTTCCCGCCGCGCTCGAGGAAAGAGATGGCCGCCTGGATCTTGGGGGCCATGGAGCCGGCGCCGAACTGCCCGGCCGCGAGGTGCTCGCGGGCCTGCGCGATGGTCAGGGTCCGCAGCTCGGCCTGAGTGGGCTTGTTGAAGTCGATGCAGACCGAGTCGACCGCGGTGCAGATGATGAAGTCCTGGGCACCGAGGCGGTTGGCGAGGAGGGCTGAGGCGAGGTCCTTGTCGATGACCGCCTCCACACCGGTGAGCCGGCCGTCGTCGCGCCGCACGGGGATGCCCCCGCCGCCGCAGGCGATGACGATGCTGCCGGCGTCGGCGAGGGCCTTGATGGTCCCCGCCTCGACGATCTCCAGCGGCTGGGGCGAGGCGACGACGCGGCGGTAGCCGCGGCCGGAGTCCTCGCGCAGCACCCATCCCTCCTCGCGCTCGTGGCGCTGGGCCTCCTGGGCGCTCATGAATGAGCCGATGGGCTTGGTGGGGTCGTCGAAGGCGGGGTCGGAGGGATCGACGACGGTCTGGGTGACGATCGCGGCCACGTCCTTGGTGATGCCGCGCTCGGCCAGGGAGTTGCGCAGGCTGCGGGAGAACATGTAGCCGGTGGCGCCCTGGGTGTCGGCGCCGAGCACGTCCAGGGGGAGCGGCGGCAGCTCGCCGAGGGCCAGTTCCGCGCGCCGAAGCAGGAAGCCGACCTGCGGCCCGTTTCCGTGCGTGACCACGGGGGTGAATCCGGCCTCCACCAGGGAGGCGATGCTCGCAGCCGACTCGGCCACGGCGGCGGCCTGGTGGGCCACGGAGATCTCATCGCTGTTCTTGACCAGGGCGTTGCCGCCGACGGCGACGACGACTGCTCGAGTACTCATGGCGCGTCCTTTCAGGGATGGAGCGTCTTCGCTCGTGTGCTTGCGGGTGGTGTCAGATGACGGGGAGAGGCCAGCCGCGCACCTCCTTGGGGCGCGGCGCGGCGTAGGTGCGTGATTTGGAGGTGCTCAGTCCCAGGGTGAGCAGGCCCTCGGCGAGCTTGACGGCGGCGGCGACGCCCTCGACGACGGGGACGCCCAGTTCGCGTCCGAGCTCGGCGTCGAGACCGGCCATCCCGCCGCAGCCGAGCACGATGACCTCGGCGCGGTCCTCGTCCACGGCGAGGCGCGCCTGGGCGGTGATGGCGCGCCGGGCGGCGTCGGCGTCCTCGAGCTCGAGGACCCCCAGACCGGTGGAGCGCACCGAGGCGCAGTGGGCGGACAGCCCGAAGGCCGCCAGACGCTCCTCGATAAGGGGCACGGTGCGGTCCAGGGTGGTGACGGCGCTGAAGGAGCGGCCCAGGAGCATGGCCAGGTGGGCGGCCGCCTCGGTCATGTCGACGACGGGGACGTCCAGGAGCTCCATGAGCCCCTCCTTGCCGTGCTCCCCGAACCCGGCCTGGATGACCGCGTCGAAGGGCTCGGGATAGGTAGTCACCGCGCTCATGACGGCGGCAGCGGCCAGGTGGGACTCGAAGTTCCCCTCGACGGAGTCAGCCCCGATGGCCGGGGTGAGCCCGATGATCTCGGTGCCCGGGGCGGCGACGGCGCGCGCTGCCCCGGCGATCGACCGGGTCATCGACTCGGTGGTGTTCACATTGACGACAAGGATTCTCATGGCTCTCGCTCCGCCCCGTGGTCACTGGCCGGTTCTGCATCATTGCTCACCACACTCCTCAGAGGTCTGTGCTCTAAGTTGTGTGGGTCAAGCGTAAGCCCTGTCACATGGGAACGCAAGACCCTATCGCGATCAGATTGGCCGGGGCGCGAGTCGGCCGCCGCGAGCGCGCGAGCGCCCCGCGGCACGGGGCGGCGGGGCGCTGGTTGGGGGAAGGGGCCGGGGACTGGTGGTCCACCGGCGCCCGGGGGTGCGGCGGGGTCAGAGCCCGGCGCGGTGGAGTTGGGTGAAAGCGGTGGCCACGGACAGGACGACGGAGATGAGCGAGCCGATGACGACCACCGGCATGGAGCCGGCGATGGCGGCGAAGGCGGTGAGCATCCCCAGGATCGCCAGGATCGCCAGGGCAACGGTGCTGATCGTGATGTCTGCGGAACCCGCTTCCCCCTGCTCCTGGGCCTGCGCGGGGGCGATGACGCCGGCCGCCCCGGGGAGGGGAGACTCGCTCATGGGCGCGGATACAACGGACATTCTCTCCTGCTTTCCTTCATTGAGGGCTGCGGCGGGAGCGGTCGCGCTCCCGCACGACTCTGTGCGCCCCGACTCGGGGGCGGCATGACGAGTTTACGGCACGTCAGGAACGTTCTCAGACCTCTGGGGAATCAGTTTGCTCACACGAATGGGTCACAGTCGAGCGGCCGGTCAGAGGTTCTCGTCGAGCTCACTGCCCTCGCGCTCCCGCGCCGAGAGGATGTCGGCGCGGGTGGTGCCCATGTGCTCGATCATGAGGGAGATGGCGCGCTGCTCGTCACGGGCCTCGATGGCCTCCAGCAGGGCCCTGTGCTGCTCACTCGTGCGCCGCCTGGCCTCGGGGGACTCGAAAGCCCGGAAGCGGACGCCGAGCAGGGCGTCACGCAGGGGGTGCAGGGTGGAGGCGACGAACTGGTTGCCGGTGGTGGCCACGATGGCGTCGTGGAAGGCGTAGTCGAGGCCGACGAGGGCCTGCACGTTCTCGGTCTTCTGCGCCAGGTCGAACTCCTCCAGGCAGCGGCGCATCTCCGCGAGGTGCTCCTCGGTGCGCTGCTGGACGGCGAGGCGGACGGCGCCGATCTCAAGCATCTCCTCCACGCCGAGCACGTCCACCTCGACCTCGGAGACCCGGCCCTCGTGGGCGGCCACGTACATGAGGTAGGGGAGCTCGCGCCAGCGGAAGCGGGGAAGGAGGAAGGTGCCCCGCCCGTGAACGACGTTGAGGACGCCCCCCATGGAGAGGTTGCGCACGGCCTCGCGCATCGTGGGCCGTGAGACATGGAGGAATCGGGCGAGCTCGGACTCGCCGGGGAGGGGGACGTCCTCCACGAAGGTCTTGTCGACGACCGCATCGAGGATCTTCTCGACGGCGTTGGCAACCATGTCGTGAGCCATCTTGCGCCTTCTCATCGCGGGCGCGAAGGCGCCCGGCCCTTGGCCGGCCCGATGCGGGCCGCGCCATGAATATGCAGATCACGCTCGGGCATCAGGTGTCCGGGCGGTGCCACGATAGGCAGTATCGCGCACGCGCGCCCTGATCCCCTAATACGGGCGGGGGCGGCCTCCCAGGCGGCTCATGCCCGCTCGGTACCCGGCGACGACCACGAGCACCATGATCACGAGGCCGATCTGCGCGGGGCGCGACCATCCGCCGGCGGGGAGGATGAGCACGGCTGCGCCGGCCGCGAGGCACTCGGCGGTGTTGAACAGGACGTCGTAGAGGGAGAAGGCACGGCCGCGGAAGGCATCGGCCGTGTCCGACTGGACGATGGTGTCCACGGCGATCTTGGCCCCCTGCACGCCGATGCCGAACAGGAGGAGCCCCGTCATGAAGGGGATCCGCGCGTGGGAGGCGGCGATAAGCGCCTGCCCGGCCGCCCCGCCGAGCAGGCAGATGACCACCCAGGTGGCGGGCGGGACGCTCTCGTGGGCGATGGGGGTGAGGATGACGGCGAGGAAGTGGCCGGCGAGCATCGCCCCCATGAGGGCGCCGAAGTTGGCGATGCCCGCGTCGGCGTCGCCGCCCGCGGCCAGGAGGTTGCGGCTGGCCAGGATGATCGTGATGAGCTCCAGGCCGTAGACGAAGCGGTGGAGGGCCATCGCGGCCAGGGCGAGCGCGGGGGTCCCTCGGCGCGCAAGGTAGCGGATCGCGGCGATGAGATCGGATGCCGTCGAGGCGATCGCTGCGCCGAGCCCGTCGTCGCCCCGCGGGCCGACGACGGGCGCGCCGGGGCGGGCGGAACCAGCGGGGCCGCCGGGGCGGGCG
>NZ_VWPE01000009.1:0-37053 GCF_009829635.1 Actinomyces sp. zg328 | reverse complement strand
CCAGGGCCCGCGGGCGGCCTCGCAGTCGGCGAGGCCGCCCGCATGCGCCTGGCGCAGGGAGCGAGCGCGCTCGGCGGCCTCAACCTCGCGGGCCAGCAGCCCCGACTGCTCCTCGCGCAGCCCCTGCGCTCGCCGCCCGTGCTCCTCCAGCTCCTGGCGCAGGCCGTCCAGGGAAGCGGCGCGCTCGCGCGCCCGGGCCAGCGCCGCCCGCGCGTCCGCCAGGGCGGTGGAGGCCTCCGCCGGGCCGGCGCCCTCGGCCTCCTTCACGGCCTGGCAATGGGCGGCCTTAGCGGCGTCGTGCTCCCGGCGCGCGCGGTCCAGGGCGTCCTCGGCCCTGCGCGCGGCGGCCTCGGCGGCCTCGATATCGGCCCGAGTGGTGGGCTCGCCACCGTCGACGACGGCCGGTGAGGGGTGCTCGGCGGCGCCGCAGACCGGACAGGCCTCGCCGTCGCGGAGCTCGCCCGCCAGGGCGCCCGCGGTCGATGAGATCCAGGAGTCGCGCACCGCCGCCACCCGGCGCGCGGCCTCGTCGGCGCGCCCGGCGGCGGCTGACAGCCCCGCCCTCACCTCCTCGACCCGCTCGGCGAGGGCTGGGACCGCCTGGGCCGCCCTGTGGCGGGTGGTGGCCGCCTCCTGCGCGGCGACGAGGCCATCGAGCCGGGCGCCGGCCTCCTGCGCGCTCCCGATCCGCTCGCGCAGGCGCTGCTCCTCCCGGGGCCAAGTGGTGGTCAGCTCCTCCTCGATCGCCGCGAGGCGCGCGCGGATCGGCCCCATCCCGGCCTCAAGGGCCTCCGCCTCCGCGAGTTTGCCCGCCAGGCCCTCCTCGATGCTCACCAGGGCCGACAGCGCCCCCGCCTCCTGGGCCAGGTCGGCTGCCAGTCCCTCCAGGGAGGCGGGAGCGCCGATGCCACGCGCTGCAGCGGCGGCGGCCCGCTCGTCAGCGCCATTCGGGGTCCCCTCACCAAGGCGCCGCCAGGCGGCCTCAGCCCGGGTGAGCAGTGGCGCGGCCGTGGCAGTGACCCGATCGCGCAACTCCGCCACATGCGCGGGGGCGCTGTCCTCCGCCGGTGCTTCCAGCCGCGCCCGCAGCGCGCTCACCGCATCCCGCGCCGCTTTGGCGGCGCGCTCCGCGGCGTCGACGGCGGGCAGGGCCCGGGCGGCCCGCTCGGCCGCGGCCAGGCGCTCAGCGCGCGCTGAGTCCTCCTGAGCGCGCGCCTCCAGGGCGGTCCGCTCGGTGAGGAGCTCGGCGCGCCGCTCAAGAGCGGCGTGAGTGCCGCGGGCGGCCTCCACCGCCTCACTGGCGCGCTGCTCCGCTCCGGCGGCGGCCGCGCGGCGCCGGCTCGCCTCCTCGGTGAGGGCGGCGGAGGCCTCGCTGATGGCCCGGGCCGCACCGCGCATGGCGGCCGCATCGGGCGTGGGGCCGGTGGCGGTGAGGTGGTCGATGACCCCCTCGGGCAGGTCTGCCGCGCCCAACTGGGGCAGCGCTGCGAGCCCCTTCCCGGTGGAGTCCAGGGTGGCGCGCGCGGCCTCCACCCTCCTGCGCTCGGCCGCGGAGTCCTCGGCGAGCCTTTCCTCGATGCGCCGGTAGAGGCCCGTGCCGAAGACATCGCGCAGGAGCTCCTGGCGGTCGGCTGAGGTGGAGCGCAGGAAGCGCGCGAACTTCCCCTGCGGCAGGATCACGGTCTGGGTGAACTGCTCGCGGGTCAGCCCCACGGCGCGGGTGATCTCCGCCCCGGCGTCCTCGGCGCGGGTGACGGGCTCATCGAGGGCCTCGCCGCCGACGCCGGATAGCCGCCAGAGCTTGACGGTGGCGCCCTGGGTGGTGGTTCCCGAGCCCCGCTTCTTGGCCCGCTCATAGGCGGGGGAGCGCCGCACCCGGTAGACGCCGGCGCTCGTGGAGAAGACGAGCTCGATGACGCTCTCCACCCCCGGGCCGGCCAGGGTGGAGCGGATGCGGTCCTTGGAGGAGTCATCGGCATCGGCCACGGAGCCGTACAGGGCGAAGACGATGGCGTCGATGATGGTGGTCTTGCCCGATCCGGTGGGGCCGGTCAGCAGGAAGCGCCCCGAGTCGCCGAAGGCGTCGAAGTCGATCCTCTCGGTGCCCGGGTAGGGGCCGATCGCGGTCATGGTGAGGGAGTGGATCCTCATCGCGCGCTCCTCCCATCGGCCAGGGCGGCCTCGTAGGCGCCGCGCATGACGTCGAGCTCCGACGGAGCCGCGGCGCGCCCGGTGACGTCCTGAAGGAAGCCCTCGGCCACGGTCATCGGGTCGATCGCGGAGGTGACGGCGATGCGCTCCCGCTGCGCGCGCGCGGGCGCCTCATGGCTGAAGGCGAGGAGGTCGGGGAAGCGCTCCTTGAGGGTGGCCAGAGCGCCCGGGGGCCGCTCGCCCACGAGGATGGCGCGCACCCATGCGCCCACGGCGCCGTCGTGCGCGGGGGAGAGGAGCTCATCCATCGTCCCGCGCACGGTGGCCACGCGGTGGATGGCCGGCGTGTCCACGCGCTCCAGGGACTCCACGCCTCGCGGTCCCAGACCGACGATGATCGAGGACTTGGCGCCGGTCTCATCGAAGGAGAAGGGCAGCGGCGAGCCCGAGTAGGCCAGGCGTGGACCCGGCTCGCCGCCGGCGGTGAGCGGGCGGGCGAGCTCTTGGGGCCGGTGGAGGTGGCCGAGCGCCACGTAGTCGAGGCCGCCCGAGGCCCCCGCCGCCTCCGACCCTCCGAGGCCGGCGAACACTCCGGCGGGGATGGAATCCACCCCGCCCACGCGGATATCCCGCTCGGAATCGCTGGCCTGACCGCCGACGACGAAGGCATGGGCCATGAGCAGGCTGGGCAGGCGGGCGCTCCGCCCACTGCGCAGGCGCGCCAGGTCCGGCGCGACGAGCCGCAGCGCGGCCGCGACGACGGCCTCGTGGGAGCGGGGCAGGCGCGGGCCGGAGGCGCGGTCGGCCGCGTCGCCCCCGGTGCTCGCGTCGCCCTTGGGGGCGCCGTCGGCCGCCTCCCCACCGGGCCGACCGGCCACGTCGCTCCCGATCCGCTCCCCGAGGCGTTCGGCGAGAAGCGGTGGGAGGGACTCTCGGGCGGCGTCGGGGTCGAGGTAGGGAAGGGCGTGGATGATGAGCGCGTCCCGGCCATCGGCGTCCGGCAGGACGATGCCCCGGTCCAGCCCGCCCACGCGGGCGCGGATGAGGAGGCGCTCGCCCATGAGGTCCGAGGCGAAGCCGAGGCGCCGCGCCGAGTCGTGGTTCCCAGGGGTCAGGATGACCCGGGCCCGCTCCGTCAGGCGCCGCAGGGTGTCATCGAGGAGGGCCACCGAGTCATTCGGCGGGATGGCCCGGTCATACACATCCCCGGCCACGACGACGGCGTCGATCCGCTCCTCGGCGACGAGCCCGACGAGATGATCGGCGAAGGCGGCATGAGCGTCATCGAGGACGCGGCCGTGGAAGGTCCGGCCCAAATGCCAGTCCGAGGTGTGCAGGATCCGCATGGTCACACTGTCTCATGGGGGTGCGACACGAATGAGAGTCGCCAAGGGGCCGGGCCATCCCCGGGCGCCGTCGTCGGAGCGATCAGGCTCCGACGGCGCCGGTGGCCGCGAGCGCGGCGATGGCGCCGCCGAGCGCCACGCGGTAGATGAGGAAGCCCGTGAACTTGTTGGAGGAGACGAACTTGAGCAGCCAGGCGATGGTCGCGTAGGCCACGATGCCGGAGACGACCGTGGCGATGATCGTCGCGCTCCAGCCGATGCTCGGGTCCGAGATGTGATCGAAGGCCGTCACCGCCTCTAGGGTTCCGGCCGCGAGCAGCGCGGGGATGCCCAGGAAGAAGGACAGTCGCGTGGCCGTCACCCGGTCGAAGCGCCGGAAGAGGCCCGCGGAGATGGTCGCGCCAGAGCGGGAGATGCCTGGGAAGACCGGAGCCAGGGCCTGGAAGAGGCCGATGATGAGGGCGTCCTTGATGGACACGTCCCGCATCCCCTTGTCCAGGTCTGTGCGGCGGTCCGCCAGCCACATGACGGCCGACCAGGCGATGAGAGCGGCCGCGATGATCCACAGGGATCGCGCCGTGACCTCGATGAAGTCCTTGAAGAGCAGCCCGATGACCGCCACCGGGATGGAGCCCAGGATAACGCCCCAGCCCAGCGTGCAGTCGGGGTCGCGGCGGGCCTCCTCATTCACCAGTCCCTTACACCAGGCGGTCACGATCCGCACGATGTCGCGCCAGAAGTAGACGACGGCGGCCAGGATCGCGCCAACCTGGATGACCGCGGTGAAGGCCGTCATGCCCACCGAGTCGATGTCGTAGCCCAGCAGCTTCTCGACGATGTTGAGGTGCCCGGTCGAGGACACCGGCAGGAACTCGGTGATGCCCTCGACGATGCCGAGGAGGACGGCGTGCAGCCAGTTCATGGGACTCCGATCAAGGAACGACGACGGGGCCGGGGCCTCCGCGATGCTCCCGGAAGGCTACCGCGCCGAGCCCCCGGAGGAATCTCACGGCCCGCACCCCGGATGTGGAACGTCCCTCATCTGCCGCTGAGCTCCCCCGCTGGAGGAGGGTGGAGGGGTGGTGAGGTGGGGCGGGGCGGCGGGGAGGGCTGTGAGGTGGGTGGAGGGGTGGTGAGAGGTGCCATCGGCACTGACTGGTGCGGTTTTCGCCCACTGGTGCGGGCAGGACGCACCTGTCGGTGGGAGCGGCACCGCTCGGTGGGAGCCGCACCTGTCGGTGGGAGCGGCACCGCTCGGTGGGAGCCGCACCTGTCGGTGGGGGCGGTGAGGAGGGCGTCGGGGAGGCTGGAGGGGCGGCGAGAGGTGCGGTCGGCACTGACTGGTGCGGTTTTCGCCCACTGGTGCGGGTAGGACGCACCGCTCGGTGGGGGCTGCACCTGTCGGTGGGGGCGGCGCCTGTCGGTGGGGGTGGCGCCTGTCGGTGGGGGCGGTGAGGTGGTGAGGAGGGCGTCGGGGAGGCTGGAGGGGCGGCGAGAGGTGCGGTCGGCACTGACTGGTGCGGTTTTCGCCCACTGGTGCGGGCAGGACGCACCTGTCGGTGGGAGCAGCACCGCTCGGTGGGAGCCGCACCTGTCGGTGGGGGTGGCGCCTGTCGGCGGGAGTGGCGCCGCTCGGTGGGGGTGGCGCCGCTCGGTGGGGGTGGCGCCGCTCGGTGGGGGTGGCGCCTGTCGGTGGGGGCTGGGCGGTGGGTGGAGGGGGGTGAGAGGTGCCATCGGCACTGACTGGTGCGGTTTTCGCCCACTGGTGCGGGCAGGACGCACCTGTCGGTGGGAGTGGCACCGCTCGGTGGGAACGGCACCTGTCGGTGGGGGCGGTGAGGTGGTGAGGAGGGCGTCGGGGAGGCTGGAGGGGCGGCGAGAGGTGCCATCGGCACTGACTGGTGCGGTTTTCGCCCACTGGTGCGGGTAGGACGCACCTGTCGGTGGGAGCCGCACCGCTCGGTGGGAACGGCACCGCTCGGTGGGGGTCAGTCGGTCTCGGAGCCGAGGTGCTTCATGATCGCCTTGTGAAGGCGCCCGTTGGAGGCGACGGCGCTGCCTCCCCAGGGCCCGGCCTCGCCGTCGAGCGAGGTGAAGGCGCCGCCGGCCTCGGTGACGATGGGCACGAGGGCGGCCATGTCGTAGAGCTCGAGTTCCGGCTCGGCGGCCAGATCCACGGCCCCCTCGGCCAGGAGCATGTAGGACCAGAAATCGCCGTAGGCGCGCGTGCGCCAGCACGACTGCATGAGCGAGAGCATCCCGCGCAGACGGCGGCGTTCGGCCCACCCGGACAGGGAGGAGTAGGACAGCGAGGCGTCCCCGAGCGAGCCGACGCTTGAGACCCCCAGGCGCTTGGCGGAGGACAGAGACCGCCCGGTCCAGGCGCCGCCGCCGGCCACCGCCCACCAGCGCTTGCCCAGCGCCGGAGCGCTCACCAGCCCGACGACGACCTCCCCGTCCTCGACGAGCCCGATGAGCGTGGCCCACACGGGCACTCCCCGCACGAAGTTCTTCGTGCCGTCGATCGGGTCGATGACCCACTGCCGGGGGGCGTGGCCGGTGGGCGGCAGCTCCTCGCCGAGCACCGAGTCGCGGCCGCGGGCGCGCGCGAGGTAGTCGCGCACCAGCTTCTCGGCGGCGCGGTCGACCTCGGTGACAGGGGTCAGGTCGGGCTTGGTCTCGACGTTGAAGTCCTGGGCCTCGAAGCGGGGCAGCGTGAGGGCGTCCGCCTGATCCGCGATGGTGTGGGCCAGGTGCAGGTCGTCGCGCCAGCGGCGCTCGGGCGAGGTGGGGGCGCTCATAGCACCACGGTAGCCCCCGTGAGCCGCTCAGGTGGGAAGGCCGCCCCAGCCGTGGCGCCCCTGAGCCGCCCCAGCGCGGCTGCGCCCGCGCCCCATGCCGATGCAGCCTCACCGCCGGCGGGCCTGACTGGACGCGCGGCGCCGCCGGCGGGCG
Organism: Actinomyces sp. zg328; assembly: GCF_009829635.1. Taxonomy (NCBI): domain Bacteria; kingdom Bacillati; phylum Actinomycetota; class Actinomycetes; order Actinomycetales; family Actinomycetaceae; genus Actinomyces; species Actinomyces sp. zg328. The sequence continues at coordinate 30,601 of NZ_VWPE01000009.1, read as the reverse complement.
TGACTGGACGCGCGGCGCCGCCGGCGGGCGTGACTGGACGCGCGGCGCCGTCGGATGACGCAGGAGGCGGTGAGCAGGGCCGACGAGCCGGGGTGGGCCTGCTCACCTTATATAACGCTGGGGTCTCATCCGAGGTGGGCTACGGATAGGCTCGAACCAGGGCGACCCGGCCCCTGGCCCAGCCCGGTCTGATGGACAACTGAAGGAGCAGTCGTGAACACCCTGGTTCTCGTCTTCCACCCTGACCTGACCTCCTCGGTGGTGAATCGGGCCCTGGCCGCCGAGGCGGAGGGCGTCGCGGGTGTGACCGTGCGCCGGATGTACGACCTCTATCCCACTGGCGTCATCAACGTCGCCGCGGAGCAGGCCGCCATGGACGGCGCCGACCGCATCGTCATCCAGTTCCCGCTGCACTGGTACTCCGCCCCGCCGCTGGTCCAGCAGTGGCTCGACGACGTCCTCACCTTCGGGTGGGCCTACGGGCCCGACGGCGTCGCCCTGCTCGGCAAGGAGCTCATGATCGCCGCCACCGCGGGCGCCGCTGAGTACGGCCGACGGCGCATGGTGGGCTACTCGCTCACCGAGCTCCTGCGCCCCTTCCAGGCCTTGGCCGCCACCTGCTCCATGACCTACCTCGTGCCCTTCATCGTCATGGGCTGCCTGGGCATCATGGAGACGGACCTCATGGCGCGCCGCGCCGAGTACCGCAGCGTCCTGACCTCCGCGAACCGCCCCATCCTCGGGCGCCTGGAGTAGGCCGGGGACGGCATCGCGCGCGACGCCCTCGGTCTGGGATGGCGGGATCTGGTAGACGCCTAGGCCCAGCACGGGGATCTCGACTCCTTCGGCGATCCTCCGCGTTCTGATGGCGCTCCTTCCGGAAGTTCAGTGGGTGGTGGCGCGGTGGCCCGGCGGCACCGCGCGCCCCGGGGCGCCGCCGGGAACGGGGCCACGGGATCAGACCTCCAGGAGGACCTTGATCTCGCGGCGCTCATCCATGGCCTTGTAGGCCTCGGCGGCCTCGTCCAACGGCAGGCGCTTGGTGAAGACGCGGCCGGGGTGGATCTCCCCGGCGTCGATGCGCTTGATGAGGTCGGGTAGGAAGCGGCGCACGGGGGCGGGCCCGCCCTCGAGGTGGACCTCGCGGAGGAACAGGTCGAGGCCGTCGATCGTCTGGTCGTGCGAGACGCCCACGAAGCCGACGTAGCCGCCGGGACGGCATGAGGCCAGCGCCTGGTCCATGGACTCCTGGGAGCCCACGGCCTCGCACACCCCGTGCGCCCCGTAGCCGCCGGTGAGCTCCTTGACCTTCGCTGCGCCCTCCTCGCCGCGCTCGGCGATGACGACGTCGGCCCCGAACTCGCGGGCCAGTGCCGCGCGGTCCTCGTGGCGGGAGAAGATGATGACCCGCTCGGCCCCCAGCGCCTTGGCGGCCAGGACCGCCGAGAGCCCCACGGCGCCGTCACCGACGACGGCGATCGTCTTGCCCGGACCGGCGTTCGCGGCCACGGCGGCGTACCAGCCGGTGCCCAGGACGTCCGAGGCGGCGAGGTAGTCGGCGAGGCGCTCGGGGTCATCCGGCTCGCCGCCGGGCACCTTGACGAGCGAGCCATCGGCGAGCTCGACGCGCATGTACTCAGCCTGGCTGCCGGTGTAGTGGCCGGCGTTGGCGCAGCGCGAGGGGTAACCGGCCTGGCAGATCTCGCAGGTGCCGTCGGAGAGCATGAAGGAGCCGATGACGAAGTCCCCGAGCTCCAGGGAGCGCACGCCCTCGCCCTTCTCCACGATGGTGCCGACGTACTCGTGCCCCATGTACTGGTGGTCGACGGGCTGGGCGCCCCGGTAGGGCCACAGGTCGGAGCCGCACACGCAGGCGGCGGCGAGCTTGATGACGACGTCGCCGGGCCCCGCCACGCGCGGCGTCTCGATGGTCTCCACGGCGACGTCGCCGGGCGCTTTCATGACGACTGCGCGCATTGTGGCGGGCAGGGCGGGGGCTGTCGGTGCGGTGCTCATGGCGGGGCCTCTCTGACAAGAATCCGTCGATGCGTCAGAGCCTACGGAGGTCGCCGTGCTCGAAGCCAGGCCCTCTCAGTGCCAGGCATGGCCCGCCGCCGGGCGTGAGGGCCGGTGGGGGAGGGGAAAAATGGCGAGATTTGAGGATTGCTCGGGCAATTGATCACCTGGAGTGGGCCGCGCGCTCTCGCCTACCCGTTCTGACCAGCGCCATTATTTAATGTGGCATGGCGTCAGAAAAAGGAATCCTCAAACCGCGCCACGGCGGCTGCTGCGGGCGGATCAGCCGCGCGGGACGATGCGGACCTCGACGGCCTTGATGACGGCGATGAGCTCGCGGTCGGGGGCGATGCCGAGCTGGGCGACCGCGCCCGCCGTCACCGAGGCGGCCAGGCGGCATCCTCCGCTCTCCAGGCCCACCGACACCAGGGCTCCCGAGCGCTCCACCGTGCGCACCACGGCCGGCAGGGCGTTGCGCGGCGAGCCCGAGGGGGGCTCCTCATAGAGGGCCACGGCCTCCGGCGGGATAAGCGCGGCCGCGGGCTCGCCCTCCCTGACCTCCTGGCCCGGGCGCCCGTGGATGACCAGCCCGGCTCCTAGGTTGACGCGGGGGTCCTCCCGGCCACCCGCGGCGGTGCCCATGAGGATGGACGTGCCGGTCAAACGTGCGGTGAAGTCACTGCCCGGAGCCGATAGCACTTGCGCCGCCTCTCCGCGCTCGACCACTCGTCCCGCCTCCAGGACGACGACGTCGTCAGCCAAGGAGGCGATGTCGAGCACGTCATGGGTGACGAGCAGGACCGTCAGGCCCTCCTCGCTCGCCCGCCGGGTCACGAGGGAACGCATCTCCTGGCGGGCCCCCACATCGAGGGCCGCCATGGGTTCATCGAGGATGAGTGCGCGAGGGGAGGTCGCCAGCGCCCTGGCCAGAGCCACCCGCGCGGCCTGCCCGCCGGAGAGCGCACCCCCGGATCGACCGGCGAGATGCTCCGCGCCGACGGCCGCCAGCTCGGAGCGGGCCCGCCGCCGCGAGGCCCGGCGCCCCAGGCCCTGGCAGCGCGGCCCGAAGGCGACGTTGTCCAGCACGGACATATGCGCGAACACCCCCGGCTCCTGGGAGAGCAGGGCGATACCGCGCCGGCCCGCGGGCACGAAGCCCTCGGGGCCGTCGAGCACGCGCTCCCCGAGCCGGACCTCGCCGCCGGTGGCGTCGAGGAGCCCCGCCGCCACGAGGCAGGCCGTGGACTTCCCCGAGCCGTTGGGGCCGATGAGGGCCAGTCGGCGCCCGGCCCCGATCTCCAGGGATACCGACACGTCGCGCTCGGTAGAGGTGAAGGAAAGCGCCAGCGGCAGGCCGCGCGCGTTCCGCTGAGCGAGCGCGGGCGCCGGGCCCGGCGGGGCGGGCACCGGGCCTGGCGGGAGCGCTGAGGCGCGCTCAGCGCCCGAAGGCGCGGGGCGGGGCCGCCCCTGGAGCAGGGCCCCCCACGGCAGCGTCGTCGCCCCCACGATGAGGAAGGACGCGGTGATCAGGACGACGGCGAGCGCCAGCGCGGTGGCTGTGTCCTCCTCCCGCTGGAGGTAGATGGCCAGGGGCATCGTGCGCGTCACCCCCTCCTTCGAGCCCGCGAAGGCGATGGTGGCCCCGAACTCGCCGAGGCCGCGCCCCAGCGCCAGCGCCGTCCCCCGCGCCAGCGCCGGCCCGACCATCGGTAGGGTGATGCGGAGGAGCACCCTCCACGGCCCGGCGCCGAGCGCGCGGGCGATCATCTCCGCCCGCTCATCGCGTGAGCGCAGCGCCGCCTCGAGTGTGACCACCAGGAAGGGCATGGCGACGAAGACTTGCGCGATGACCACCGCCGTCGTCGAGAAGGCGATGCGCAGCCCCCAGGCATCCAGGACCCCTCCCAGCACCCCCTTCCTCCCCAGGGTGGCCAGCAGCGCGATCCCCGCCACGACCGGCGGCATCGTCATCGGCAGGACGGCGAGGACCCGCGCCAGGCGCACCCCGCGCCACTGCCGGGACAGCAGCAGCGCCAGCGGCGCCCCGAGCGCCACGCAGATGGCCGTCGAGGCCAGGCAGGTGCGCAGGGACAGGCTCAGGGCCGCCGTGGCGGAGGGGGAGGACAGCAGCTCGGGCAGACGGTCCCAGGCGACCCTGGTCCCCATGCCCGCCAGGGGCAGGATGATGAACGCCGCCCCGGCCAGCCCGAGGAGCAGCACCGTCAGGGGCAGCGGGGCCCGGGCGGCCCGGGAGCGGCGCGGGAGCAGGGCCGCCCGGGCGCCTGTCATTGGCCGGGGGCGCCGAAGCCGCGCGCCGCGAGGATCGCCTGGCCCTCGCCTCCGCGCACGAAATCGACGAATGCCTGGGCGGCAGCCGGGTTGGTGGTTGAGGAGGCCACTGCCAGAGGGTAGTGGTTGACGACCCCGCCGTCGGGGATCGTGACCTCGTCCGACGCGTCCCCGGAGGCCGCGGCGTCGGTCCTGTAGACGATGCCGGCATCGGCCTCGCCCGACTCCACCTTGGCGCGCACGTCGGTCACCTTCTGCTCCTCGGAGGAGGGGGACAGGGCCACACCCAGGGCCTTCTCAAGCCTGGCCGTGGCGTTGCCGCAGGGCACGGCCGCGGCGCAGACGACGAGGTCCTTGCCATCCAGTGAGGAGTCTAGGCCGGTGATGCCCCCGGGGTTGCCCGGCGGGACGATGAGGGTGAGCCGGTTGGTGGCGAACTCGGACGCGCCAGTCACGAGGGACTGCTCGGCGGCTGAGGCCATCGACCTCTCGTCGGCGGTGGCCAGGACGTCGGCCTGCGCGCCGTTGGCGAGATTGGCGACGAGGTCCTGGGAGCCCTGGAAGTCGTAGGTGATCGTCAGGCCGGGGTTCTTCTTGGTGAACTCGGTCCGGATCTCCTCGAAGGACTCCTTGAGGGAAGCCGCGGCGAAGACGGTCAGGGCCCCGGAGACCTGGCCGGGGGCCGGGGCTGACGGGGACGAGGCCCCGGAGCACGCCGCCAGCGCGCAGGCGGGCGCGAGGAGGAGCGCGATGAGGGCCGCGCGGCTTGGGAGGTGATCGCGGTGGCGCATTGGCGCGGTGGCCCTCCTATGCCCCTTGGGAGGCGGTGACGTCGTCGGGGCCCTGGTTGCCGGTGCCCTGCGTGCTCACCGGGTCCCAGCCGCGCCTGGGGGCGATGACCGAGGCGCGCGGAGCGCGGGAGCGGTACACCACGTAGGGCCGGGTCATGTAGCCCACGGGCGCCGAGACGACGTGGACCAGCCGGGTGAAGGGCCAGATCGCGAAGAGCAGCAGGCCGGCCACGATGTGTAACTTGAAGACCATCGGCACGTCCACCATGAGGGCCGGCTCGGGGCTCAGCAGGAAGATCGAGCGGAACCAGGGACTGATCGTCTCGCGGTAGTCGTAGCCGTGCTCGCCGCCGAAGAGCTGGGTGGTGATGGTGGCACACGCCCCCAGGAGGATCGGGATGAGCAGCATGACGTACATGACCACGTCGTTGCGCGTGGTCGCCAGGCGCACGGACTTGACCACGATGCGCCGGTAGAGCAGGCCCGCCAGCCCGACGATCGTCATCACCCCGGCGAGGGTCCCGGGGATGACCGCCATGAGGTGGTAGACGTGCTCGGGGATGCCCGCGGCAGTGGTGAGGGACTTGGGGATCACGAGCCCCATGAAGTGCCCGAGTGCCACGAAGAGCACCCCGAAGTGGAACAAGGGGGAGGACCAGCGCAGGATCCGGTTCTCATTCCACTGCGAGGAGCGGGAGGTCCAGCCGTACTGGTCGGTGCGCCACCGCCACCACAGGCCGACGGCCAGGAGGAAGAAGGCGGCGTAGGGCAGGCCGACCCACAGGACGTAGTGCTCGAAGGTGCTCATGCTCACTCCTGGACTGGGGCGACGCCGAGGACGGCCTCGCTCTGGAACTTCTGGAAGGGGCCCGCGACGGGCATCGAGACGGGCACTGAGGGGAAGGGCAGGACCTCGGTGACGCCCACGGTCTCCGTGGGGGGCCCTGCCGCGACGAGTCGGCGGATCCGCTCCGCGGTGGCCCCGTCCAGCGGCGCCAGGGTCATGCAGACCGCCTCGACGAGGCTGGCGTAGGGGGAGCCGATGTCCGTCAGGGCGCTGCGCAGCACCTCGATGCCCTCGCGATGCGAGGCGAGCAGGGCGTCGGCGATCTCGTCGCCGTGCTCGGCGCTGCGCGCGGAGAGCTCCAGGACCACCGGGAGGTAGTCGGGGAGCTCGTCGCTGACCATCTCGTAACCGGAGGCGGCCAGGGCCTGCTTGAAGGCCACGAGGGCGGCCCCGCGCTGACGCGTGTCACCCACCGCGTAGTAGGTGAGGTACAGGCAGCAGCGCCGGCGCCGGTCGAAGACGTCCACGTAGTGCTCCGCCAGGGCGCGCTCACCGAGCCGGCGGGCCTCCGACACGAAGCCGGCCAGGCGCTCCCGCACGACACCGGGCACGCCCTCCAGCGCCTCCTCGACGGCGTCCAGGCGCCTGCCCAACTCCCCCTCCAAGGGGTAGTCCAGGAGGAGCGAGGCGCACATATGCGCCGCGGCCCGCTGGGAGGCGGTCATCTCGACCGCCTCCAGGGGCTCTAGCGCCCGAGGGGGGCGCACAAACAGGGCGCCGGGCGCGCTCATCGAGGCGCCTCCCCGAGGCGCTCGACCACCGGGACCGGGCGGGTGTCGTCGTCCTCCAAGGGCATGCCGATCATGGGCATGCCGGGGTGGTTCGCCGCGCCCTGGGAGTCCGGCCCCGCCGCGGGCACGGGGGAACGGCGGATGGTCGGCAGGGGCAGGGAGACGGGGCCGTTGCCCGCCTGGCCGTGGAAGCCCGAGGCGTCGGAGTGGCAGGCCGACGGCGCGCCGTCGCCCAGCAGCATGCGCACGTCCTCGCCCATGGCCGCCATGCCGCGGGGGATCTCCGGCTTGGCGGTGGGGATGACGTAGCGGTCGTCGTAGTTGGCGACGCCCAGCAGCTCGTACATGCTCCTCAGGGCGTCTCCGGTCATGCCGACGGCGGCGGCGATCTCCTCATTGGGCTCCTCTCCCACGCGGATGTCGCGCATGTAGGAGCGCATGGCGGCCAGGCGCCGCAGGACCCTCTCGACGACGTCGGTGTCGCCCGCCGTGAACAGGCCCGCCAGGTACTCCAGCGGGATGCGCATCTCGGAGACGGCGGTCAGCAGCACCCTGTGGTTCTCCCCGTCCAGGCCCGCGGCCACGGCCTCGTCGACGATCGGCGAGAGCGGCGGGATGTACCAGACCATCGGCAGGGTGCGGTACTCGGGGTGGATCGGCAGGGCCACCTGGTAGGTGGAGATGAGGTCCCACACCGGCGACTGCTGAGCCGCGGTGATCCAGGTCTCCGGGACGCCCTCGGCGCGGGCGCCCTTGATGACCTGCGGGTCATGGGGGTCCAGGAGGATGTCGCGCTGAGCCATGTAGAGATCGCGGGGGTCCTCGACGGCGGCCGCCTGGGAGACGCGGTCGGCGTCGTAGAGGAGGACTCCCAGGTAGCGCAGGCGCCCCACGCAGGTCTCGGAGCACACGGTCGGCATGCCGATCTCCAGGCGCGGGTAGCACAGGGTGCACTTCTCGGCCTTGCCGGAGGCGTGGTTGAAGTAGACCTTCTTGTAGGGGCAGGACGAGACGCACATGCGCCAACCACGGCAGGCGTCCTGGTCCACCAGCACGATGCCGTCCTCGGCGCGCTTGTACATGGCCCCGCTCGGGCAGGCCGACACGCAGGTGGGGTTGAGGCAGTGCTCGCAGATGCGCGGGAGGTAGAACATGAACGTGCGGTCGATCTCGGTGGAGACGCGCTCGTTCATCCGCGCGAGCACCGGGTCCTCGGCCATGGTCTCCATTGAACCGCCCAGGTTGTCATCCCAGTTGGGCCCCCAGGAGATCGTGGGCATGTACTCGCCGGTCAGTTGGGACTTGGCGCGGGCCACCGGCAGCGCGGGGGAGTCCTTGGGGGCCGACAGAAGCTTGTCGTACTCGTAGGTCCACGGCTCGTAGTAGTCCTCGACCACCGGCATGTCCGGGTTGGCGAAGATCGTGGCGAGCTTGCGCAGGCGCCCGCCGGAGCGGGGCTTGAGCCGCCCACCGGGGGTGCGCACCCACCCGCCCTTCCAGCGCTCCTGGTCCTCCCAGGCGCGCGGGTAGCCGACGCCCGGACGTGTCTCCACGTTGTTGAACCACATGTACTCGGTGCCCTCGCGGTTCGTCCAGGCCTGCTTGCAGGTCACGGAACAGGTGTGGCAGCCGATGCACTTGTCCAGGTTCATCACCATGGCGATCTGTGCCATGACCTTCATCAGAACGTCACCTCCTGGTTGGTCCGACGGCGGATCAGGGTGACCTCGTCGCGGTTGTTGCCCGTGGGGCCGATGTAGTTGAACGCGTAGGTGAACTGGCCGTAGCCGCCGGTGAAGTGGCTGGGCTTGAGGATGATGCGGGTGAGCGAGTTATGCGTCCCCCCGCGCCGCCCCGAGCGCTCAGTCAGCGGGGTGTTCATAGTGCGGTCCTGGGCGTGGTGCATGAGGACCATGCCCTCGGGCACGCGGTGTGAGACGTTGGCCCGGGCCGCCACGATGCCGTTGCGGTTGTAGGCCTCCACCCACTCGTTGTCCCGCACCCCGATCTTCTCGGCGTCGGCGGGGCTCATCCACACCTGCTGGCCGCCTCGGCCCAGCGTGAGCATGTGGAGGTTGTCGTAGTACTGGGAGTGGATCGACCACTTGTTGTGCGCGGTGATGTAGCGCACCGCCACCTCGACGGCGCCCTCCTCCGAGGGGCCCACGTGACCCACGGGCTTCTCCCCGTACAGGGCGGTGAAGTCCAGTGGGGGCCGGTACTGGGGGAGGGACTCGCCCATGTCGATCATCCAGTCGTGATCGAGGTAGTAGTGCATGCGGCCGGTGACCGTGTGCCAGGGCTTGTCGTGCTCGACGTTGACGCAGAAGGCGGTGTAGCGGCGCCCCCCGTGCTCAGATCCGGACCACTCCGGGGTCGTGATGACGCCGACGGGCGCGTCCTGGGTCTGGCGGAAGGTGACCTGCTTGCCGGCCTCCTCCTGGCTCAGCTCGATGAGGTCGGTGCCGGTGCGCTTGGACAGGGTCGCCCAGCCCTGAGTGGCCAGGCGCCCGTTGGTGGCCCCCGACATGTGCATGACGCCGTCGCCGGCGCGGATGGGGGTGTCCACGAGGGGGCGGCCCTGCGCCGCGCCCTCGCCAGTGCCGTGGGCGGCGGCCAGGGCGCCCATCTCCTTGTCCGGGATGAGCATGATGCCCTTGGCGGGGATGCCGACCTTGTCCGCCAGCGGGCCCAGGGCGTTGAACTTGTTGAGGATCTGGGTGTAGTCGCGCTCCACGGGCACGAGCTTGGGCATGGTCACCCCCGGCACCCAGCCTTCGGGCAGCCCCGAGATGTCCCCGTGGGCCATGGTGAGGGCCTCGGGGGTGTCGTGGTTGATGGGCGCGGCGATGACGTCGGTCTGGGTGCCCAGGTGGGTCGGCGCCCACTGGGAGACCATGCGCGCGAGCTGCTGGTAGATGTCGAAGTCGCTGCGGGCCTCCCACGGCGGGTCGATCGCCATGTTGAAGGAGTGGATGAAGGGGTGCATGTCCGTGGTGGACAGGTCGTACTTCTCGTACCACGTGGCCGCGGGCAGGACGATGTCGGAGTGCAGGGTCGTGGAGGTGTTGCGGAAGTCCGCGGTCCACATGAGATCGAGCTTGCCCTTGGGTGCCTCGCGCCAGGTGACCGAGGCCGGGCGCAGCGCCTCGGGGGTCTCCTGGGCGTTGACGTCGTTGTCGGCGCCGATCATGTGCCGCAGGAAGAACTCGGTGCCCTTGGCGGATGAGCCGAGCAGGTTGGTGCGCCAGTTGGCCAGGATCCTCGGGAAGTTCTCCGGGGCGTCGGGGTCCTCGCAGGCGAAGCGCAGCTCCCCGCTGGTGAGCTGGGAGACCACGTAGTCGGCCTCGCTCATACCCGCCTCCTTGGCCTGCTGGCCCAGCAGCAGCGGGGAGCGGTTGAAGGTGGGGTAGGAGGGCATCCAGCCGCGCTTCATGGCCTCGACCATGACGTCGGTGGTGGTCTTGCCGGTCAGGGTGCCCGCGCCCAGTGGCGAGGCGACGCGCTCGACCCGGGTGGCGTCGTAGCGCCACTGGCTGGTGGTCAGGTACCAGAAGCCGGTGGAGATCATGTGGCGCGGGGGGCGCGCCCAGTCCAGGGCGAAGGCCCACTGCTGCCATCCTCCGATGGGGCGGACCTTCTCCTGGCCCACGTAGTGGGCCCATCCGCCGCCGTTGACGCCCTGGGTCCCGCACATGGAGGTCAGCGCGAGGATCGCCCGGTAGATCTCGTCGGCGTGGTAGTAGTGGTTGATGCCCGCGCCCATGATGATCTGGGAGCGGCCGCGGGTCTGGGCGGCGTTGGCGGCGAAGTCGCGCGCCGCCCGGATGAGGGCGGGCCCGGAGACGCCGCAGTGCTCGGTGGCCCAGGCGGGCGTGCCGGGCACGGTGGCGTCCTGGTAGTCGACGGGCCACGCCCCCGGCAGTCCGGGGCGCTCGACGGCGTAGTTGGCCAGGAGGATGTCGTAGACGGTGGTCACCAGCGTGCCGTCGGCCAGCCGGGTGGCGGGCACGCCCCGGTGGATGATGCCGCCGCCCACGGTGCCGGTGGGCGTGGCCGAGGCGGGCAGGTCGAAGCGGGGCAGGAGCAGCTCGGTGGGCTCGACCCGCGCGCCGGCGCCCTCCAGCTCCTCGATGCTCATGACCGGGTCGACGCCGTCCATGCGCAGGTTCCAGTGGCCGAGCCCCTCATCGGTGAAGCGGTCGGCCAGGGTGCCGCGCGGGTCGGCCGGGCCGCTGGCGCGGTCCCACACCAGGGGGCGGAACTCGTTCTTCGGCATGCCCTCGGCCACCCCCGGCACCCGGTCCGCGGTGAGGAAGCGCCCGGGAATCATGCCGGTGCCGTCGGGGGCTCGCACGAGCTCGACGAGGAAGGGGGCGTCGGTGCACTTCCTCATGTAGTCCAGGAAGTAGGGGGTGCGCGCCCCGACGTGGAACTCCTTGAGGATGACGTGTCCCATGGCCATGGCGGCGGCGCCGTCGGTGCCGGGGGCCACGCGCAGCCACTGGTCGGCGAACTTCGTGTTGTCGGTGTAGTCGGGGGAGACCGCCACGACCTTCGTGCCGTGGTAGCGGGCCTCGGTCATGAAGTGCGCGTCGGGCGTGCGGGTCAGGGGGATGTTGGAGCCCCACATGATGAGGAACTCGGAGTTGTACCAGTCGCCGGCCTCGGGCACGTCCGTCTGGTCCCCGAAGACCTGGGGGGAGGCGGGCGGCAGGTCCGCGTACCAGTCGTAGAAGGACAGCATGGCGCCGCCGATGAGCTCGTGGAAGCGGGCGCCCGCCCCGTAGGAGATCATGGACATGGCGGGGATGACGGAGAAGCCGGCGCAGCGGTCCGGTCCCCAGGTCCGGATCGTGTGGACGTAGGCGGCGGCGATGATCTCCATGGCGTCGTCCCAGCCGACCCTGACCATCCCGCCCTTGCCGCGGGCCGACTTGTAGGCCCGGGCGGTCTCGGGGGTGTCGGTGATCTCGGCCCAGGCGGCGACGGCGTCGCCCCCGTTGCGCTCCTTGGCGTCGCGGAAGGCGTCGAGCAGGACGGAGCGCACGTAGGGATAGCGGATGCGCGTGGGGGAGTAGGTGTACCAGGAGAAGGCCGCGCCGCGCGGGCAGCCGCGGGGCTCGTAGTCCGGCATGTCCGCCGGGGTGGCCGGGTAGTTGGTGATCTGCTTCTCCCAGGTGATGACGCCGTCGGTCACGTAGACCTCCCAGGCGCATGAGCCGGTGCAGTTCACGCCGTGGGTGGAGTGGACCATCTTGTCGTGGCTCCACCGGTGCCGGTAGAAGGCGTCGGCCTCCCGCCCGCCCTCGAGGAAGAGCCTGCGCGCGTCGTTGGAGGCCTTGCCCCGGCGCAGGTAGGAGCCGAGGCCGTACAGGGACGCGCCGGGCTCTGCCACCGCTGCCGCATCCTCGGAGATCATCGGGGCGCTCGGCTGGGCGAGGTGCCTCGGGTCTGCTGGACTGGTCATCTGGAGTCCTTCAGTGAGAGTGGGTGGAGTGGTGGGCGGAGGTGGGGCGGCGGCACGGTTGGCTTGGCCGGCTTGGTCGGCTCGGCCGCCCGATGCGGCCCCGTCACCGCGGATGGCTCCGGGTGGCGGGGCCGGTCGTGATCAGCCCGGGCGCTTGGCGTTCGGGCGCGCGTAGCGGATCCAGCAGATGACGGCGCACAGAGCGCAGTAGGCGGCGCAGGCGAAGAAGAAGGTCGAGGCCGGCATGGCGGCCAGCGCCACGCCGACGAGGAAGGGGCCCAGCGAGGCGACGGCGGCGGTGAAGCCGATGGCGCCGCCGGCCTGGCGCTTGGGCATGATCATGGGCATCTGCTTGAAGGTGGCGGCGTTGCCGACGCCCGCGAAGAAGAACATGGCCAGCAGGCCGGCCATGAAGACCTTGAAGTCCCCGACGGAGTCGACCATGGTCAGCTGCCAGCCGCAGAACCCGAGGGTCGCCGCCATGCCGATCGCGGAGACGAAGGTCCAGATGGCGCCGCCGAAGCGGTCGCACAGTGGGCCCCAGGCGAAGCGCAGCAGCGAGCCGATGAAGGTGCCCAGGAAGGCGTAGCTGGCGCCCTTGGGCAGGCCGGTGAGGCCGGCGTCGGCCAGGGCGGAGGCGGCGCCGTAGTTGTTGTTGATGATGAGGGCCGTCTGGGCGGCGAATCCGGAGAAGATGCCGAAGGTCATGATGTACAGGACCGTCATGAGCCAGGTGTCGATGTTGCCGAAGATGTCCAACTGCTCCTTGACGTTCGCCTTGACCGGCACGTCCTTGAGGTAGATGAAGGCGAGGAGGGCGGCCAGGACGGACCAGGGCAGGAAGAAGACGGTCGCGTTGACCACCATGGGGGCGCCCGCGGAGTGGCGCTCCACCCAGGTCAGGCCGAACAGGGAGGTGGACATGAGGAAGGGCGCGGCGAGCTGGATGATGCCCGCGCCGATGTTGCCCAGGCCGCCCTGGAGGCCCAGGGCGGTGCCGGACAGGCGCTTGGGGAAGAAGAAGCCGGTGGAGGGCATGTAGCCGGAGAACGTGGCGGCGCCGACGCCGCAGGTGAAGGCCAGGCCGAGGAGGACCCCGTAGGAGGTGGAGGGGTTCTGGACGGCGGAGAACCAGCCGAGCATCGGCAGCAGGTAGAGCAGGGACGAGATGCCGATCATCTTGCGCGTGCCGATGGTGGCCGGCAGGAACATGTAGATCAGTCGCAGGAGGCCGCAGGACAGGCCGGGCATCGAGGTCAGCCAGTAGAGCTGGTTCTTGCTCAGCGCGAAGCCGATCTCGTTGAGGCGCGGGGCGATGGCGCTCGGCAGGAACCAGACCGTGAAGCCGAGCATGAGGGAGAAGGTGGTGATGGCCAGGGTGCGCCAGGCGATGGACGAGGACCAGTTCTCGGGCTCCTCGGGGTTCCATCCGGTGAGGGTCCGGCCGGTGGTGTCGAGCGTGGGCAAGATGTCTCCTGGGAGGTGGGCGGCGTCGTCGTCGCCGGGCGCGCGCCGCGGTTGTTCACGGCGAGCGCGCATGGCGAGCGGCCCCGCGTGGGGCGTCCGTCCATGATGCCCGAAATACGCCGGAGAGTCCCGGTGTAATAGGAAAGGTACTGGCGAGCCGGGCGAAGAAGGGAGCTCCCCGAAGCGACGCCTCGCCCCTTAAGGTTACGGGCGAGTCACGTAATCCCCGTCTCCCCCTCCCGAGACCGGTCGAAAACAGGAGCGAGACCGGTCGAAAACACCGTCGAGACCGGTCCTGGCGCCGTTACCGTGGGGCCATGAGCACTCCGACGCCCCCAGTTCCCGCCACCAGCGCCGCCAGCGCCGCCAGCGCCACAGCGCGCCCCGACCCGGCGCCGGCCGACGAGCCCATCGCTCAGAAGCGCCTCGCCCCCATGACCGGCACCGTGCGCGGAGCGGTCATCACCGTCTCCGACCGCTGCGCGAGCGGCTCCCGCCCCGACGAGTCCGGCCCCCTTGCCCAGCGCCTCCTGGCCGAGCACGGCGTCGTCGTCGAGGCGGTCCGCCTCATCCCCGACGGCGCCCAGGAGGTCCGCGCCGCCATCGAGGAGGCCATCGCCGACGGCGCCCGCGTCATCCTGACCACCGGCGGCACCGGCGTCACCCCCAGGGACCTGACTCCCGAGGGCACCGCGCCGCTCCTGGTCGCGCGCCTGGAGGGCATCGAGGCCCAGATCCGCTCCCACGGCCTGACCAAGACGCCGCTCGCGGGCCTGTCCCGGGGCTACGTGGGGGTCACCTCGCGCGACGCCGACGGCGCCCTCGTCGTCAACGCCCCCGGCTCCAAGGGCGGGGTCAAGGACTCGATCACCGTGGTGGGGCCGCTCATCCCGCATGTGCTGGAGCAGCTCGGCGGCGGGGATCACTGAGGCCGGATCCGCTGAGCCGGGACCCGCGCAGACCGGTGAGGCCGGGCGCTCCGGCCTCATCCCCGCCAGGCGCGCACCTGCTCCCAGGTGTCGAGGTCCCGGGCGGCGCCGGCCGTGCCGGTCACCTCCCGCACGCGCAGCGCCCCCAGCGCCCGGCGCACGGCGATATCCCGCAGCGCTCGGCCCCCCGGCGCCACCGCCCCTCGCAGCGCGGGGGTCCTGTAGACGCCGAGCAGGTACTGCGTGTGATCCCCGTCCCGGGCGCAGGCGCCGTCTACCCCCGCGCCGGCCCGCTTGGCCAGAAGCGCCCCCAGGAGCGCGGGCAGGGCGGCCGGGGCCCCGGGCGCGTCACAGGTCAGCACGGCCGTCACCGGCGCGGCCCCAACCGGCCCGCCGCCTGCGGCCAGGGCCTCGAGTCCGGCGGCGATCCCCGCCACCGGCCCTCCCAGCGGCGGGTCCTCCAGGGCCCGCAGCACCCCCGCGGGCAGCGCCACCTCCCCGGGGGCGACGACGACGGTCCGCCCCGGGGGGATCCCACCGCTGGCGCGCAGGGCGCCGATCCCCTCCAGGACGTGGTCGAGCAGGCGCCGACCGGCCAGGAGCACATCCGGCTTCGAGACCCCGCCCAGGCGGCGGGCGGTCCCTCCCGCGAGGACGACGGCGTCAAGCGCGCCGGTCATTCCGGTCGCGCCCAGTCCCCACTGCGACCACCGGACTTCGCGGTGACGCGGGCGTCGGTGAGCATGACGTCGCGGTCGACGCCCTTGACCATGTCCACCACCGCCAGGCCGGCCACGGTCACGGCGGTGAGCGCCTCCATCTCCACCCCGGTGCGGTCCGCGGTGCGCACGGTGGCGCGGATCTCCACGCCGTCGTCGACGATCCTCAGGTCCACGCTCGCCCCGTGCACGCCGATGACATGCGCCAGCGGCAGCAGCTCGGGGACGCGCTTGGCGGCGGCGATACCGGCGATGCGCGCCACGGCCAGCACATCGCCCTTGGGGACGGTCCCCGCGCGCAGCGCCTCCACGATCGCCGGCGAGCAGCGCACGGTGGCCGCGGCGCTGGCCGAGCGCGTGGTGGGGGCCTTCCCGGTGACGTCGACCATGCGGGCGGCGCCCGAGGAATCCAGGTGGGGCAGTCGGATGGGGGCGGGATCGGCCATATCGGGCTCCTTATCAGTGGGGGCGGGCGGGGGAGGGCAGGGGGATGAGGTTGACGACGTCGCCGGGCCGCGCCCCGGTGGAGCCCTCATCGACGACGGCGAGCGCCTGGGCGGCGCCGAGCGAGGACACGAGGTGCGAGCCCGAGCCGAGCCGGTGGGTGGGCTCCACCCAGGGCAGGGCCGGGCCCGCCCCATCCGGGGGCGCTGGCAGCGGCTCGGGCAGCGGGTCCGGCGCGCCGACGACTCGCACGGGGATGTACTGGCGCCGCCCCCTCGGGCCCGTCCACGCGGCGGCGGCCCTCGCGCGCGAAGCGGGGGCGGCCGTGGTGGCCCGCGGGTGCCCGGCGAGGAGGGCGAGCGCGGGGGCGACGACGAGTGTGAAGGACACCAGCACGCTGACCGGGTTGCCCGGCAGGCACAGCAGCGGCACCTCGCGCCCGTCGTCGGCGACGATGGCGCCGCGGCCCTGCGGCTTGCCCGGCTGCATCGCGACCTTGGCGAAGCCGATCCGCACCCGCGCCCCGGGGCCGGCGGGGCGCGCGGCGAGCATGGTCAGCGGGTCGAAGGCCCCGGCGGATACGCCGCCCGAGGTCACCACGAGATCCGCGTCCTGGGCCGCCTCGACGAGTGCGCGGGCCAGGTCCTCGGCGGTGTCGGCGCTGCGGCGCGCGCCCGCGAAGGCGGCGCCGCACTCGCGGACGAGGCCGGCCAGCAGCAGGGAGTTCGAGTCCGGGATCTCTCCCGGGGTGAGGGACCGCCCCGGATCGACGAGCTCGGCGCCGGTGGACACGACCGCCACGCGCGGGCGCGGGCGGGCGAGCACCTCGCCCTGGCCAACCGAGGCGAGCGCGGAGATCGCGGTGGCGCCCAGGAGAGTCCCCGCCCTCATAACCGGGTCCCCGACGGCGCAGCCCTCCCCGGCCCTCCTCACGTTGAGGCCGATGGCGGGGGCGGCGTGGATCGCGACCCTGGCGGGCAGCGGGCGCGGGCCCGGGGACTGGTCGGTGTCCTCCACCCTCACGACGGCGTCGGCGCCCTCGGGCAGCATCGCGCCGGTCATGATGCGCATCGCGGTCCCCGGTGCCAGGGGCGCCGGAGCGCTGCCCGCCGGGGCATCGCCCGACACTGGTAGGACAACGGGCGCCTGCTCGGCGGCCCCGGCGGCGTCCTCGGCTCGCAGGGCGTATCCGTCCATCGCCGAGTTCGTCCACGGCGGCACTGGAAGCGCGGCGGTGACATCCTCGGCCAGGACCAGCCCGTGCGCGTCCTCCAGCCGCGTGGGGATGGCGCCGAGCGGGCGCAAGGCGGCCAGGGCCTCGTCAACGTATCGCTCAGGCGGGATCATCGTGGGGCTGGGCATGTCTCCTCCTCGGGGCGCTTCGGCGGCGGGCGGTGTAGGGTCTGGCGCGTCCATCATGCAGTCGAGGAGGGCGGGATGGTGCGCGAGACAGACCACGGCGCTGCGCACGAGGCTACCGGTGCCGAGGGGCGGGGGTGCGCGCGGATCGCGCGCGCCGAGATGACCGAGGGCCCCGTGAGCGCCGCCGAACTGGCGCGCGCCGTCGCCGATCGCGCGGCCGGGGCCGTCGTCACCTTCGACGGGATGGTCCGTGATCACGACGGCGGCCGCGCCGTGGAGTCCATCGCCTACTCCGCCCATCCGAGCGCGGGGGAGGTCATTGAGCGGATCGCCGCGGATGTCGCGGCGCGGTCCGGCCTGCGCGCCCTGGCGATCGTCCATCGCACGGGCGAGCTCGCGATCGGGGACACCGCGCTGGGGGTGGCCGCCAGCGCCGACCACCGCGCCGAGGCCTTCGCCGCCGTGAGCGACGCCGTCGAGGAGGTCAAGCGCCGCCTGCCGGTGTGGAAGAACCAGCGCTTCTCAGACGGCACCACCGAGTGGAGCAACTGCGCCTGACCGGCGCGCCCGCCCCCGGGAGGAGGGCCGAGGGGCGGCCCGGGCTCAGCCCCCGGCGAAGGGCGGCAGGACGTCCACCCGGTCGCCGTCCGTCAGCGGGGCCAGGGAGTCCGCGGGCGTGGACAGGCCGTTGACGAGGAAGGTCGAGATGCCGATGATCCTCGCCATCTCGACGCCCCTGCCCGCCAGGCGCTCGCGCAGGCCCGCGAGCGTGAGCGGGCCCGAGGCCTCCAGGCGCTCCTCGGCTCGGCCGGCGGCCTGGGCGGCGGCGGCGAAGTAGCGCAGTTCGATCACCGCGGGATCGGATGCGGTCATGGTGGTCCTTCCGTGTGGCTCAGGGGCGGGGCGCCGCGGGGCGGCCGGGTCCTCATCCGCCGATGGCGGACATCGTCCGGCCCGGCCTCTCGAAGCCCGAGGGCAGCGCGCCGGGGTCGTCCGACCCGTGGGCGAGGGGCTTGCGCCAGGCGGCGGCGGCCCACAGGCGCATGATGTCCTCATCCGTCGCGCCCTGGCGCAGGGGGGCGCGCAGATCGGTCTCGGTGGAGGAGAACAGGCAGGTCATGAGGCGGCCGTCCGCGGTGATGCGGGCCCGGTCGCAGTCGGCGCAGAACGGGGCGGTCACCGAGGCGATGATCCCCACGCTGCCGGCGGGGTGGGCGGCGCCGTCGTGCTCACCGGCCGCCACGCGCCACAGCGCGGCGGGGCGGCGGTCCGGGCGCCCGGCCTCCTCCAGTGCGAAGCCCGCCCCGGCCAGCGCGGCGAGGATCTGCTCGGCGCCGACGACGTCCTCGGCCCTCCAGGACTCGCGCGGTCCCAGGGGCATGTGCTCGATGAAGCGCAACTGCCACCCGCGCCGCAGGCACTCGGCGAGCAGGCGGGGGGCCTGGGCGTCGAGCGTGCCCGGCAGGGCGACGGCGTTGACCTTGATGGGCTCTAGGCCCGCGGCCTGCGCGGCGGTGGCGCCGGCCAGGGCGTCGTCGAGCCGATCGCGGCGGGTGAGCCCCGCGTAGGCCTCGCGGTCCAGGGCGTCGATGGAGACGTTGACGCGGGCCAGGCCCGCGTCGCGCAGGGCGGCGGCGCGTTTGTCCAACCCGAGCCCGTTGGTGGTCAGCCCGATGTCCGGGACCGCGCCGCTGGGGGTGCGCAGGGCGGCGATGGCGCTGATGATCTCCTCAAGGTCCCGGCGCATGAGCGGCTCCCCACCGGTGATGCGGATCCGCTCGACCCCCAGGCGGGTGACGGCGATGCGGGCGAGACGGCCGATCTCGTCGGCGGTGAGCAGGAGGGGCGTGGCGAGCCAGTCCAGTCCCTGCGCGGGCATGCAGTAGGAGCAGCGCAGGTTGCAGCGGTCGGTGATCGACAGGCGCAGGTCTCGCACCACCCGCCCGTAGCGGTCGGTCAGGGTGCTCGGCGGAGGGCCCGGCCAGGGGAGCCCGGTGGCGCCGGGTGACTCGGCGCCCGCCCCGCCCGGCCTCTTGGGCGCGACCGCCAGCGGCACCGGCAGGCGCGTCCTGGCGGTGCCGCTACGCGGGGCGTAAGCAGGGGCGGAGGTCATGGGGTCAAGGATACGGATCGTCCTCGCGGGCAGGGCGCGGGCCCACGGCGCCCGGCGATGGCCGGGGCCGTGAGGGGACGGGCTGCTCAGGCGGTGCGGCGGATCTCGACGCGCGCGTAGCCGTCCTCGGCCTCGAGCAGCTCATAGGCGAAGGAGCCATCGAGCTGGTCGATCTGGGACAGCAGCGGCGTGGGCACGTGCGGGGCGAGGAGGTCGAAGGACTCGCCGACCGTCAGGCTCGACGCGGCCCCCAGGACGGCGGCGTGGCGCAGGCGGTGGGGGATCACGCGGGCGTCGAGGGAGAGGCGCTCGTCGCTGGGCGCGCAGCCGCATCCACAGCCGCCGGACTTCTTCTCCTCGATCGGCAGGAGGTTCGGGTTCTCGCTCATCTGGTGCTCCTTGACGTGGGGTGGGCCGGAGGACCCGAGGGGGCCGTCCGGCTGGCGAATGGCTGTCGCGCGGCGGCCGGGGCCGCCGGGTGAGCAGGACCGCTGCCGCGGGCGTTGCTCGCCTCAGCACGACTTTAATACGGTACGCCTTGTGATTAAAACGCTGGGTCGGGGCGAGCAGGGCGGCTCCACGGGCGAGAGCCGGGGAGCCGGGGGGCCTCGGCCTGCCAGGCTCGCGCCCCGGTTCCTCGCCCTGGCCATGGCCGGAGCCTGCCTGCTCACCGGCCTTGAGGCCGCCCTGCTGCGGCTCGGCCTCTCCGCGCCGGTCACCGACGCGGGGCTCGCCCCAGGATCCCTCGCCCCCCTCCACGGCCCCCTCATGCTCGTGGGCTTCCTCGGCACGGTCATCTCCCTGGAGCGGGCCGTGGCCGCGCGGGCCGCCTGGGCCTTCCTCGCCCCCGCCGGGCTGGCCCTCGGGGCGCTCCTGGGCCCGGCCGGCGCGCCGCAGGGAGTCGGCCGCCTGATCACGCTCGTCGGGGCGCTGGCCCTGGGCGCCATTTACATCGCCGTCCACCGCCGCGCCCCCTCGGTGGCCGGCGACGTCGAGGCCCTGGGCGCCATCGCCCTCATCCTCGGGATCCTGCTGTGGATCGCGGGCGCCCCCATCGAGGACTGCGTCCCCCTGTGGCTGCTCCTGCCCACGCTCACGATCGTCGGTGAGCGCCTCGAACTCGCCCGTGTCGCCTTCCTCGACGGCGCCGTCGAGGCGGTTGTGGCGGGACTGTCCGCCACCGCGCTGCTGGGGGCCTGCCTCCACCCCGCCGGGGACTGGGCCGCGATCATCATCGGCCCCGCGCTCCTGGGCCTGGCCGTCACCATGGCCTACTACGACGTCGCGCGCCGCACGATCCGTTCCCGGGGCAGCGCCGCCGGCGCCGTGCGCTTCGCGGCGGCCTCCATGCTCGCTGGCTACCTCTGGCTCGCGGTCGCCGGGGCGGTCTGGACCGCGCGGGGCCTGGAGGGAAACGCCTACGAGATCATCATCCACAGCCTCGGCCTGGGCTTCGCCTTCTCCATGATCCTGGCCCACGCCCCCACGATCATCCCCGCGATCGTCCATCGCAAGCTGCCTCACCACCCCCTCATGTGGGTGCCCTTCGCGCTCCTCCATGGCGGCCTGGCGCTGCGGGTGGGCGCGCTCGCGGCCGGGGCCCTGCGCCCCTGGCAGGCTGGCGGAGTGGTCGGCATCGTCGGGATTCTCGCCTTCATGCTCATCGCCGTCACCCGGGCGGTGTCCTCGGGCAGGATCGGGAGCCGCCCATGATGCCGCCGACCCCCATGCCCGGCCCCTCCGGCCGTGCTCCCGGTGGGCCGCCCCGACGCCCCGGGGGCGCGGGCGGATCCGGGGGCGGGGGCAGGCGCGCCGCCCAGACGCGCCGCAATGGCGTCGTCCTGGCCTGGCTCGTCGCCGCGGGCGCGGTGACGGTGGGCGTCCTCGCCGGCCCGCTGGCCACCTGGGGGGCGTGGCTGCCCCTGCACATCCTGCTGCTGGGCGGCATCGGCTCGGCGATCACCACCTGGTCGGCCCATTTCGCCGACACCCTCCTCCACCGGCCCGCCTGGGGCGGCGCCGCGCTCCTCGACGCCCGGCTCGCCGCCCACGGCCTCGGCGCGATCGCCGTGCTCACCGGCATCACCGCGGGCCTGGACCGGCTCGCCCTGGCCGGTGCCGCGGTGGTCATCGCCCAGGCCCTGCTGGGCGTGGCGGCGATCCTCGTCCAGCGCCGCCGCGCGGTCGCGCCTCGAATGGGGGCGCTCGCCCTCCACTACGCCGTCGCCCTCGTCGCCTTGGCCACGGGCGCCCTCCTCGGCTGGCTCACCAGCTGGGCGGGGGAGCACGGCGGGGGCGGCAGCACGGGCGGAGCGGTCGGCCCGCGCCTGGTCGACGCCCTCTACATCGCTCACACGACGACGATGCTCCTGGGCTTCGTGGGCATCACCGTGCTGGGCACCCTCACCGTCCTATGGCCCACGATGCTGCGCACCCGCATGGAGCCCGACGCCCCGCGCCGGGCGGCCCGGGGGCTGCCGGTCCTCGTGGTGGGGACCGCGCTGTCCGCCGCCGCCGGCGCGTGGGCGCCGCTCGGGGCGCTCGGGGTGCCGATCTACCTGCTGGGCGCCGCGAGCGTCCTCGGCCCCGCGCTGCGCACCGCCCGGCGCGTGCCCCCCAACTCCTACGCCACCGCCTCGACGGCGGCCGCGGTCTGCTGGTTCATCGCCGGCGTCGTCCTGCTCGGCAGGGGGATCGTGGGCGCCCTGGCCGACGGCGCGGGAGGCGCCGACGCGGCCGCCCAGGCCGCCGCCATGCGCCAGGCGATCCACGGGCTGCGCCTCCCGCTGGCCGCGGGCTTCGCCCTCCAGGTGCTGATCGGGGCACTGTCCTATCTCACGCCCGTCATGCTCGGCGGGGGTCCCGCCGCCACGCGCGCCACCAACGCGATCCTCGACCGCGCCGCCTCCTACCGCGTCACCGCCGCCAATGCGGGGCTGCTCATCGCCCTCGCCCCCGTCCTGACGACGCCGGTGCGCCTGGCCGGGGCCCTGCTGGCGGGCGCGCTCGCGGCCGCCGTGCCCGTGGGTATGGCGCGCTGCGCGCTCGAGCGGCGGCCCCGCGGCGCCGGTGATCCGGCCCGCGGCCCCCATCGGACCAGCCATGCCCAGCCCGTCCCCTCCCGACCCGCGCCCGCGGGCGCCCCCACCACTGGAGAGCACCATGACCGACGTCCCTGACAAGCCGAGCGCCCCCGGCGCGCCGACCGCCACCGGCGCGCCGGGCTCCTCCAGGGCCGCGGGCGCCCTTCCTGCCCGCGCCCTCGACCGGCGCGGGGCGATCCTCGGCGTGGCCACCGCGGGCGCCGCCGCCGTCGTCGGCACGGCGATCCACGCGTGGAACGGCGCCTCCCACGGCGGCGCCACCGGGAGCGGCCGCACCACTGAGGCCACGGTCACCGTGAAGGGAATGCGCTTCGTGCCCGACACGATCGACGTCGCCAGCGGGGACCGGCTCGTCATCACCCTGGAGAACACCGGCGACCAGGTCCACGACCTCGTCCTGGCCGGAGGCGCCACCACCGGGCGCGTCGCGGCGGGCGCCAGCGCGCGGTTCGACGCCGGGGTCATCACCGGGCCCGTCGAGGGCTGGTGCTCCATCGCCGGGCACCGCGCCCAGGGCATGGTCCTGCGCATCACCGCTGACGGGCGGGCGACGGGCGTGGCCCAGCCGAGCCAGGCGGCCACCGGGCACGGCGGGCACGGTGGGCACGGCGCGGCGTCAGACGGCCCGAGCGCCACCCCGAACCGCGAGGCGCCCCTGCCGGAGGGCTTCACGCCTTTCGACGCCGCCCTCGCCCCCGCGCCCGCGGGCACCGTTCACCAGCACACCCTCACCGTCACCGAGGTGCCCAGCGCCTACGTGGGCGCGGGCGTCACCCAGACCCGCTGGACCTTCAACGGCACCGCGCCCGGCCCCGTCCTGCGTGGGAAGGTGGGGGACACCTTCGAGATCACGCTGGTCAACAACGGCTCCATGAGCCATTCCATCGACTTCCACGCCGGGATCGTCTCCCCGGACGCGGTCATGCGCTCCATCAACCCCGGGGAGTCGCTCGTCTACTCCTTCACCGCCGAGCACGCCGGCATCTGGCTCTACCACTGCTCGACGGCGCCCATGAGCGTCCACCTGGCCTCCGGGATGCACGGCGCCGTCATCATCGATCCCGATGGGCTGGCGGGCGTGGACCGCGAGTACGTCCTCATCCAGTCCGAGATCTACTTGGGACCCGAGGGAGGCGTCACCGACGCCGACAAGGTGGCGGCCAAGGCCCCGGACCTCATGTGCTTCAACGGGGCGGCCTTCCAGTACGCCCTCCAGCCCCTTAAGGCCCGGCCGGGGGAGCGGGTGCGCTTCTGGGTGATGGACGCGGGCCCCTCCCTGCCCACCTCCTTTCACGTGGTGGGCCTCCAGTTCGACACGGTGTTCTTCGAGGGGGCCTACCAGCTGGGCGGCCCCGACGGCGTCGGCCGCTCCTGGAGGGGCGGCTCGCAGGCGCTCGGCCTCCAGCCCGCGCAGGGCGGCTTCGTGGAGGCCGTGGTACCGGCGGTCGGCAGCTACGCGGTGGTGACGCACGCCTTCGCGGACATGGAGAAGGGCGCCATGGCGATCCTCAAGGCCAGCGAGTAGACGACGGCCCGGGCCAGTCCCGCCTCGTCTCGCTGAGGGCCGCCCAGGCCCGAGGGCCCCGGGGAATCAGTCCTCGAAACGGGCGTGGCAGCCGTCGTCCAGCAGGGGGTGGATCGCGAGCAGGGGGCGCTCGCCGTGGTCCGGCGCCCCCTCGGGCGCTGCTGGCAGCAGGCCCTGCCGCTGGGCGATGGCGTTGAGGAATCCCTCGTGCATCGCGCAGACCAGCGGGTGGGGCGCGCGGGATCGGGTGACGAGAGGGCAGGCCTTGAGGACGACCTTCTCGCCGTCGATCCGCGGGGCGAATCCCATGAGAGCGAGGGCGGGGAGGAGGGCGGCGAGGCGGTCCATGTCGCTGGCGCTCTCGGGGAGGGGCTCGGCGGCGGCCGGCGCTGGGCTCAACTCGGCCCAGCGGCGCCCGATGCGCAGGGCGATCTCATGGGCCTCGTGGCCGGTGCCGAAGGTCTCGACGGTCGCGTCGAGGAGGGTCAGGTAGGAGTCGATGACGATCATCGGGTCGGGGGAGACCGCTGTGTACAGCAGCGCGGGGCGCCCCCTCCTGCCCGTGGGGCGCGTCGACGCCGTCACGAAGCCCGCCTCCACGAGGGCGTCGAGGTGTTCGCGGACCGTGTTGTGGTGGAGGGCGAGCCGGTCGGCCAGCTCGGCGGCGGTCAGCGGGACGGTGGAGGCCTCGACGAGCTCGAGGACTCGGCGCCGCGCCACGGTGAGGTCCGCCCGGGCCGACAGGTCCGACCAGGTGGGCCGGGGCAGGGCCTCCGCCGTTGTGTGAGGAGCGGCTGGTGCCGCTGGCGAGTCGGGCATGAGATGAGCCTATGCGCGCCGCGGGCCGTAGGACAGCGTCGAAGGTCACCCGCGCCCGGGTCATCTCCGTCGGCCGGGGCGGAGGGCCGTCGATCGCCGGGAGGCCCGACGCCGGGGGAGGGGATCGCCACGATCGCCTCAGCGCTCATCTCGGCGCCGGTCTGGTGGGGTCCTCGGCCAGGCGGGAGGGGGCCAGGAGGCGGCGGAAGGAGTCGACCCTGGCCGGGCGCGTCCCCGGCCCGGCCCCATGCTGAGCCGCCCCATGCGTCGGAGCCCCGCCGTCGTCGGCCCCCCAGGGTTCGCGCCCGGCGGCCCAGTCGTCGAGGGCGCAGTCGATGACACCGGCCTCGTGGGTGCAGCCGCGGGGGCAGTCCTCGGCCACGGCGGCCAGGTCGGGGAAGCCGCGCAGGACGTCGGCGCTGGAGACATGCGATACGCCGAAGGAGCGCACCCCGGGGGTGTCGATCACCCAGCCGCCGCCGGGCAGTTCGAGGGCCTGAAGGCTCGTGGATGTGTGCCGGCCCCGGCCGGTGACCTCGTTGACGTGCCCGGTGGCGCGGTCGGCCCCGGGCACGAGGGCGTTGATGAGGGTGGATTTGCCGACGCCCGAGTGACCGACGAACACGGCGGTCCGCCCCTCGATGGCCGCGCGCACGGCGTCCACGCCCTCTCCGGCGCGGGAGGCCTCGGCGCGCGAGGCCGCGTCGAGGCGGGTGGGCAGGGAGCGCACGCCGAGAGGCTCGTAGAGGGCGAGCAGTGCCGCGGCGTCGGCGAGGTCGGATTTCGTCAGGACGAGAAGGGGCTCCATGCCGGCGTCGTAGGCCGCCACGAGGTAGCGGTCGATCATGCGGGGGCGCGGCTCGGGGTCGGCCACGGCGGTGACGATGACGAGCATGTCCGCGTTGGCGACGACCGGGCGCTCGGTGCCGGCGGCGTCGCCGTCCTCGGCGCTGCGGCGCAGGAGCGCGCGGCGCTCCTCGATACGCACCAGGCGGGCGAGGGTGCCATCGCGGCCACTGAGGTCCCCGACGACGGCCACGCGGTCCCCGACGACGATCTTCCCCCGCCCGAGCTCGCGGGCCTTCATGGCGGTGATGTCGCCCGTGGCGTCGAGCGTGGGGGAGGGGTCGGCCAGGCGGATGCGGTAGTGGCCCCGGTCGATGCGGGTGACCATGCCCTCGGCGGCGTCGGCATGGGCCGGGCGCTGCTTGGTGCGCGGCCGCGATCCCCGTCCCGGGCGCACGTGAACGCGGGGGTCGTCGGTGCCGGTGTCGCGGCGGGCCATCAGCGGGCCTCCCGCCCGGGGGCGGCCGGTGAAACGCTGGCGAGCATCCGCCCCCACAGCCCGGTGAAGCCCGGGAGGGTCTTGGAGGTGCAGGCGACGTCGTCGAGCCGTACTCCGGGGACGGCCAGCCCGATGATCGCCGCGAAGGTCGCCATGCGGTGATCCGCGTAGGAGTGGAGCAGGGCCGGGCGCAGCTGGGTTCCGGCGGCCAGGGCCCCGACCTCGATGCCGTCCGCGGTCTCGCGGGCCGGGGCGCCGAGCCTGCGGGCCTCGGCGACGATCGCGGCGAGCCGGTCCGTCTCATGCCCGCGCAGGTGCGCGATGCCCCTCAGCCGGGAGGCGTGCCCCTGGGCGGAGGCCAGGACAGCCAGGGCGGCGACGGTGGGCGCGAGCTCGCCGACGGCGGACAGGTCGGCGTCGATGCCCGCCAGCGCGCCGGTGCCCGTGGCCTGGAGGGCGGGGGCGCCGTCCGACTCCTGGATGAGTCGGATGGTCCCGCCGAGCCGGGGCAGGAGGCCCCGCCAGGCGTCGCCGGCCTGGGAGGTGGAGGCGGGCCAGTGAGGCACGCTGACGGTCCCGCCCGCCACGAGCGCGGCGGCGAGGAAGGGGCCGGCGTTGGACAGATCCGGCTCGATGGTGGTGCTGGCGCCCGCGGGCCGACCGGGCGCCACCGCCCAGGCGCGCTCGCCCTCGGGAGCTCCCGCGGCGGGCTCCTCGACGCTCACCCCCCGTTCCCGCAGCGAGGCCACGGTCATGGCCACATGCGGCAGGGAGGGCACGCGCCCCGTCGGGGTGATCCGCGCGCCGCCGGGCAGCAGGGGGGCGGCGAGCAGGAGTGCGGAGAGGAACTGGGAGGAGGCGGTCGAGTCGATGGCGAGGCCCCGGGGTCCGGTCCCCGCGCCCGCCCTCGTGCCTGCCACGGCGTTGGCCGCCCCCGCGCCCGCCGGGGCCCCCGGGGTGATGAGGACGGGGAGGAAGCCGGGTGCGGCCAGGTAGTCGACGCGCGCCCCGAGGGCGGAGACGGCGTCGAGCAGGGGTCCGAGCGGGCGGGACCGGGCGGCGTCGTCGCCGTCGAGGAGGAGGGGGGCGTCGGCGAGCGCGGCCAGTGGCGGGATGAAGCGCATGACGGTGCCCGCCAGACCGCAGTCGACGCGCGCGGGGGCGCTGGCGGTCGCGTCGGCCGTTGGGCGCTCGGACCGGCTGACGGGGAACGGGATCGGCGCGGGGGTGACGCGCAGGCGCGTGGGGGAGCCGTCCTCTTCGAAGCGCGCGCCCAGGGTGGTCAGGGCGGCGATCATGAGATCGGTATCGCGGGCGCGCAGGACGCCGGCCAGCGTGCTGGGCCCGGCTGCGGTGGCCGCCAGCACGAGCTCCCGCGCGGTCAGCGACTTCGAGCCCGGCAACTCCACGACGGCGTTGAGCGGCCCCAGGGCGCGCGGCGCGGCCCAGGCGGGGGCGTCGGTCGGCTCGTCATGCACGGGGCAGACTCTACGGCGACTCCACGGGGAAGTCGGTGAGGCGGGCGGGCAGGAGTGGGGGCGCGAGTGGGTGGTCAGGAGTGGGTGGCCGTGAGCGGGTGGCCGTGATGGGGCCCGCCGGCGGGGAAGGGGCGGGCGTCGTCGGTCGCGCTGATCTTGAACTCGGAGCGGTCTTCCCCATGAGGGGGGAGGGGCAGGCATGATGCGCGGTATGGACTGGGTCCTCGCTGCTGAGACTGTTGCCGCTGTGGGATTGGCGGCGGGTCCTGTCGCGCGATGGACCAGGAGCTATATCCACGGGCTGGCCCGTCCTGAGCCGCCTGGGGGCGATGCCCCGCCTGGGGAACCGCTGCTCAGTGCCCGTCCTGAGCCGTCTCAGCCCGCTCAACCCTCTGAGCCGTCGCCGGCTCAGCGGAGCGCCGCCGGCATGGGGGTGGAGGAGGCGGGCGCTGAAGTGCGGTGGCGCCCTGTTGTGCGGCGCGCCTGGCTCCTGGGGTGGTTGCCGCAAGCCGTGCTCGCGTTCGCCGCTTGTGGCGGTGCGGCGTGGTGGGGCGCTCGCACGGGTGCTCAGGGCCCGGCGGTGACGGCTCTGCCGGTGCTGGCGCTGCTGGGTGTCGCGGCCAGCGCTGACGCCGTGGCCCATATCCTGCCCAACCGGCTTCTTGGCTCTGCCTCGGCGTGGCTCATGGCGTGCGGCGTCGTCGCTGTCGCGGCCAGGCCCGCGCTGGCTCATGACGCCCTGCGGGCGGTGCTGTGCGCGCTGGTGGCGGGGGCGATCAGCCTTCTGGCCGCTCTGGCGCCAACTGGGCTCGGGCTCGGTGATGTCAAACTCTGCGCCGTCATCGGCCTGTGGCTGGGGTGGTACGGGGTGTCGGCGCTCGTGCTCGGTCTGTGGGTCGGGGTGATGGTCGGCGGGGTGGCGGCGCTCGTGCTTCTCATCTCCCGGCGCGCCAGCCGCAAGGACCCCATGGCCTACGGCCCGTACCTGGTCCTGGGCTCCTTCGTGGCGTGGCCGCTCGCGGCTCTTTGACGCCGGGAGTCACGGGGCGCGGTCCTCTCCGACGGCTTGACGACCATCCTCCGCCAGGACGACAGGATCACCTGGCCCGCGCGAGTGGGGGCGATACGTCCCCACGCTCAGCCAGGCCCCCAACCCCGCCCCTGGCCCCGTGCGAGTGGGGGCGATCGGCCCACCCCGTGCTTGCCGCCGGCGTCATGCCAGCCACGGGCGCGGGGCGAGGGGGAAGACGGCGTCGTCGGGAAGGGCGCGCAGCAGATCGGCCAGCAGGGCGCGGGGATCGCGCAACTGCGCCGAGGTCGCCCGCACCAGCCTCCACCCGGCCCGCGCCGCCTCGCGCTCGCGCCGTCGCTCCCCGAAGACGGCTCCGGGAGCGGCGTACTTGCCCTCGCCGTCGTACTCCTCGCCGACGCGCGCCATGGGCCAGCCGAAGTCTGCGAAGTACGTCCTCCCCTCCACCACGAAGCCCGCCTGCACCACGGGCACCGGCACTCCCTCCTTGAGGAGCAGGTAGCGCAGCCGGCTCTCACCCGGTGACTCGGCGTAGGGGCTGAGGAGCTCCAGCATGCGCAGAGCCCGCCGCTTGCGCCGACGTCGCCCGCAACTGACCAGGATGGCGCGCACCTCAGCGCGCAAAGCCCGCAGACTGGCCGGATCCCGCTCGGAGACGAACCGGTCCGGGCGCACTGCCACCCTCATGAGCGAGTCGCCGACGACGAAGGCGGCGAGCCCATCGAGATCCAGGAGGCAATCGGCGATGGTCCGAGGGATCGAGGTGACCCTCAGCCCATGGGCGACGACGACCTGCCCGGGCTCGACCCTCATCCGATGGCGCCGCACGCGCGCCTGGCGCCCCTCCCCATCGGCGCCGCGGGTGCCGGCGGCCCGCACCTGCCCACCCGTGTAGGCCACCCGGGGGAGCATGAGGGTGCGGTTGCTTCCCGACGCCGAGCAGATCGTGTGGACATCCGGCTCGCGAGCCACCATCCAAGCGCCATGCAGTAGCGCGGCGGACTCATGCGTGAGCACGGTCCGCGCGGGCGAATTGCGCATGACGGCGAGGACTCTGGCCAGGCTCACCTCTCGCATCTGCTCCCAGACGGTGGGCAGCGCGCGCCAGGAGGTGCTGGCCCCTGGATACCGGAATCGACCCGGGCGGAGGCGCGTCGCGGCGAGTGCTGGGGATGACCGTGGGGAGGGCGACCTCGAGGCCGAACGTGGTGGGCATGGGAACAGGATGACCGGGTTCGAGCCGAACCGGGTGGGCCGTTGTGAAGAGGCGTGCGTGGAGTCGCATGGCGTCGCTTGTGGTTCCCGGGCCGCGGGCCCGCGAGCGCGGGCGGAGTCTCTTAACCGCTGCTGTTTGGCGCGCCCTGGCCGTCGCCGCGCGCGTGCCCGGGCCGTCGTCTGGCGCGCTCGGGCTGCTGGTGTGCTGCTCGGTCGTGCGGAGTCTCTTAACCGCTGCCACCGTGCGCGTCCGGGCTGCCGCCTGGGGCTCTCGGGCCGCCGTCTGGCGCGCTCGGGCTGCTGATCGGCTGCTTACTCGCGCGGAGTCTCTTAACCACTGCCGCCTGGCGCTCCCTGCTTGCTGGGGGGATGCCTTGTCTGACCCGATCTCGGCATGGTGGGGTCGTTGTGAGCGTCGGTGGGTCGTTGTGGGCGGCGCTGGGGTGTTGAAGGCATCGCGGGGAGCGCTGCTGTCGATGGTCTGGTGGTGCTTGTAAGGGTTGGGCGGTGCTTGGGATGGCCGGGTGATGCTCTGGATGGTGGGAGGTCCGGTGTGGTTTCTCGTGGCCGCCGCCTGGTGTGTACGGGCTGCTGGTGTGCTGCTTACTCACGCGGAGTCTCTCAACCACTGCCGCCGCGCGCGCCTGGGCTGCTGGGGGGCCTTGTCTGACTCGATCTCGGCATGGTGGGCCGTTGTGGGCGTCGGTGGGCCGTTGTGGGCGGCGTTGGGGTGTTGAAGGCATCGCGGGGAGCGCTGCTGTCGATGGTCTGGTGGTGCTTGTAACGGTTGGGCGGTGCTTGGGATGGCCGGGTGATGCTCTGGATGGTGGGAGGTCCGGTGTGGCTTCTCGCGGCCGCCGCCTGGCGTGCACGGGCTGCTGGGGGATGCCTTGTCTGACCCGATCTCGGCATGGTGGGGTCGTTGAGAGCGTCGTTGGGCCGTTGTGAGCATCGGTGGGCCGTTGTG
>NZ_VWPE01000008.1:0-54222 GCF_009829635.1 Actinomyces sp. zg328 | reverse complement strand
GAGGTCCGGTGTGGCTTCTCGCGGCCGCCGCCTGGCGTGCACGGGCTGCTGGGGGATGCCTTGTCTGACCCGATCTCGGCATGGTGGGGTCGTTGAGAGCGTCGTTGGGCCGTTGTGAGCATCGGTGGGCCGTTGTGGGCGGTGCTGGGGTGTTGAAAGCATCGCGGGGAGCGCTGCTGTCGATGGTCTGGTGGTGCTTGTAACGGTTGGGCGGTGCTTGGGATGGCCGGGTGATGCTCTGGATGGTGGGAGGTCCGGCGTGGCTTCTCGCGGCCGCCGCCTGGCGTGCACGGGCTGCTGGGGGATGCCTTGTCTGACCCGATCTCGGCATGGTGGGGTCGTTGAGAGCGTCGTTGGGCCGTTGTGAGCATCGGTGGGCCGTTGTGGGCGGTGCTGGGGTGTTGAAAGCATCGCGGGGAGCGCTGCTGTCGATGGTCTGGTGGTGCTTGTAAGGGTTGGGCGGTGCTTGGGATGGCCGGGTGATGCTCTGGATGGTGGGAGGTCCGGCGTGGCTTCTCGTGGCCGCCGCCGCCCGCGCCCTGTGTGCTGGGGGATGCCTTGTCTGACTCGATCTCGGCATGGTGGGTTCGTTGTGAGCGTCGTTGGGCCGTTGTGGGCGGCGCTGGGGTGTTGAAAGCATCGCGGGGAGCGCTGCTGTCGATGGTCTGGTGGTGCTCGCAAGGGTTGGGCGGTGCTTGGGATGGCCGGGTGATGCTCTGGATGGTGGGAGGTCCGGTGTGGCTTCTCGCAGCCGCCGCCTGGTGCGCCTGGGTCTGTGCCGCGCTGCCGCCTCGCGCGTCTGGGCCGCCGCCTGGTGTGCACGGGCTGTTGGGCAGGGTGCGGGTGACGTGGATCTGGTGGCTCCCCATCCCTGCCGCCGCCCGCGCCCTGCCCGCGGCCCCCAGCGCCCGCGGCCCCCAGCGCCCGCGCCACAGCGCCCGCCGCCCCCAGCACCGCCCCAACCCCCGCCAGCGCGCGGAGAACCCGCCCTCGCGGTGGGGCAGTATGCGCGACTGTGGCGGGAATCGCAAGACCGAGTCCTGTTCCGATGTGGAAGGTGCAAAACCCGCCGTGTACGCTAGCGCTTTGCGTCCAGTATGCGTGCTGTCCTCGATGGCCCCCTCGGACGGCGCGGTCAGAGCCTGCCATGATCATCGCCGTTCCAGAGGAAAGTCGGTGCCGGCCACGCCGTCGGATGCGAGAGTGATCCCCGGACTGAGGGAAGGATCCCCACTTGGCTGCCTCGCGCACCTCTGCACCCACTGCCGCTGACATCGCCGCGCGCACCGCGTCACGGCGCATCAACTTCGCGAAGATCCCCGAGCCCATGCAGGCTCCCAACCTCCTCGCCCTGCAGACCGAGTCCTTCGACTGGCTCGTCGGCAACGAGAAGTGGCGCGCCCGCGTCAACGCCGCCAACGCCGCCCGCCCCGGCTCTCTGCCCGAGACCTCGGGCCTGGAGGAGATCTTCGACGAGATCTCCCCGATCGAGGACTTCGGCGAGACCATGGCGCTGTCGTTCCACGACCACCGCTTTGAGGAGCCCAAGTACACCGCCGAGGAGTGCCAGGAGAAGGACCTCACCTACTCCGCCCCCCTGTACGTGGTGGCCGACTTCGAGAACTTCTCCACCGGCGAGATCAAGTCTCAGACCGTCTTCATGGGCGACTTCCCCCTCATGACGGACAAGGGCACCTTCATCGTCAACGGCTCCGAGCGCGTCGTCGTCTCCCAGCTCGTGCGCTCCCCGGGGGTCTACTTCGAGCGCACCACCGAGAAGACCACTGACAAGTACGTCTACAACGTCAAGTTCATCCCCTCGCGCGGCGCCTGGCTCGAGTTCGAGATCGACAAGTCGGACCGCGTCGCCGTGCGCATCGACCGCAAGCGCAAGCAGGACATCACCGTCTTCCTGCTCGCCCTGGGCATGGACGAGGCGGAGATCCGCAAGGAGTTCGCCGACTACCCCGCGCTGACCGTCGCCCTGGACGAGGACCGCAAGATCACGACCCAGGACGAGGCCCTACTGGACATCTACAAGAAGATCCGCCCGGGCGAGCCGCCGAGCGTCGAGGCCGGCCGCACCCTCATCGAGAACTTCTACTTCAACCCCAAGCGCTACGACCTGGCCAAGGTCGGCCGCTACAAGATCAACAAGAAACTGGGCCTGGACGCGGACCTGACCGACTCGGTGCTGCGCATCGAGGACCTCACCGCCGCGATCAAGTACCTGCTCGCCCTGCACGCCGGCGCCGAGACGATCGAGGGGCTGCGTGGTGGCGAGATCGTGGACATGCCGGTGGAGTACGACGACATCGACCACCTCGGCAACCGCCGCATCCGCGCCGTCGGGGAGCTCATCCAGGCGCAGGTGCGCACCGGCATGAGCCGCATGGAGCGCCAGGTGCGCGAGCGCATGACCACCCAGGACGTCGAGGCCATCACGCCGAACACCCTCATCAACATTCGGCCCGTGACGGCCGCGATCAAGGAGTTCTTCGGCACCTCCCAGCTGAGCCAGTTCATGGACCAGAACAACCCCCTGGCCGGCATGACGCACAAGCGCCGCCTGTCCGCCCTCGGCCCCGGGGGCCTGTCCCGCGAGCGCGCCTCCATGGAGGTCCGTGACGTCCACACCTCGCACTACGGGCGCATGTGCCCCATCGAGTCCCCCGAGGGTCCGAACATCGGCCTGATCGGCTCACTGGCGACCTTCGCCCGCATCAACCCCTTCGGCTTCATCGAGACCCCGTACCGCGTGGTCAAGGACGGCCTGGTCACCGATGAGACCCACTACCTGACCGCCGACGACGAGGACCGCCACGTCATCGCCCAGGCCAACGTGGAGCTCACCGCGGAGGGGCGCTTCGCCGAGGACCACGTCCTGTGCCGCGTCACCGGCGGCGAGCCCGCCCTGGTCCCCGCGGACCAGGTGGACCTCATGGACATCTCCGCCCGCCAGATGGTCTCCGTGGGCACCTCGCTCATCCCCTTCCTGGAGCACGACGACGCCAACCGCGCCCTCATGGGTGCCAACATGCAGCGCCAGGCCGTGCCGCTCATCCGCCCCGACGCCCCCCTCGTGGGCACGGGCATGGAGCGCCGCACCGCCGTCGACGCCGGGGATGTCCTGGTGGCCTCCAAGGCGGGCGTGGTCACCGAGGTTTGCGCGGACTTCGTGCGCGTGGCCAACGACGACGGCTCCGAGACGGTCTACAAGGTCGCCAAGTTCCTGCGCTCCAACCAGGGCAACTGCTACAACCAGCGCGTCGTGGCCTCCGAGGGCGAGCGCGTGGAGGAGGGCACCGTCCTGGCTGACGGCCCCGCCACCGCCGAGGGCGACCTCGCCCTGGGGCAGAACCTCCTGGTGGCCTTCATGACCTGGGAGGGCCTCAACTTCGAGGACGCCATCATCCTGTCCCAGCGGGTCGTCTCCGAGGACATCCTGACCTCCATCCACATCGAGGAGCACGAGGTTGACGCCCGCGACACCAAGTTGGGCGCCGAGGAGATCACTCGGGACATCCCCAACGTCTCCGAGGAGACCCTGGCCAACCTCGATGAGCGCGGCATCATCCGCATCGGCGCCGAGGTCCGCAGCGGTGACATTCTCGTCGGCAAGGTCACCCCCAAGGGGGAGACCGAGCTGACCAGCGAGGAGCGCCTCCTGCGCGCCATCTTCGGTGAGAAGGCCCGCGAGGTGCGCGACACCTCCCTGCGCGTCCCCCACGGCGAGTACGGCATCGTCACCGGCGTCCGCGAGTTCGACGCCGCCAGCGAGGACGCCGAGTTGCCCGCCGGCGTCAACCGCATGGTGCGCGTCTACATCGCCCAGCGCCGCAAGATCACGGTGGGCGACAAACTCTCGGGCCGCCACGGCAACAAGGGCGTCATCTCCAAGATCCTCCCCGTGGAGGACATGCCCTTCCTCGCTGACGGCACCCCCGTGGACGTCATCCTCAACCCCCTGGGCGTGCCTAGCCGCATGAACATTGGCCAGGTCCTCGAACTCCACCTGGGCTGGGTGGCCTCCCGCGGATGGGACGCCACGGCGGCCCGCGAGGCGGGGGAGGAGTGGGCCCTGCGGCTGCCGGACAACGGCGTGACCGCCGAGCCGCGCACCCCCGTGGCCACTCCGGTCTTCGATGGCGTGCGCGATGACGAGCTCATGGGCCTGTTGGACTCCACCATCCCGGGCGCCGACGGCAAGCAGCTCGTCGCTCCCAATGGCAAGGCCCGGCTCTTCGACGGCCGCTCCGGCGAGCCCTTCCCGTACCCGGTCTCGGTCGGCTACATGTACATCCTCAAGCTCCACCACCTCGTGGATGACAAGATCCACGCCCGCTCCACGGGCCCGTACTCGATGATCACGCAGCAGCCGCTGGGCGGTAAGGCCCAGTTCGGTGGTCAGCGCTTCGGCGAGATGGAGGTGTGGGCCATGGAGGCGTACGGCGCCGCCCACGCCCTCCAGGAGTTGCTCACCGTCAAGTCCGACGACGTCGTGGGCCGGGTCAAGGTCTACGAGGCGATCGTCAAGGGCGAGGACATCCCCGAGCCCGGCATCCCCGAGTCCTTCAAGGTGCTCATGAAGGAGATGCAGTCCCTGTGCCTGAACGTCGAGGCACTGGACGCCGAGGGCAATGTCATCGGCCTGGACGACACCGACGACGACGGCCGCCGCGCCTCCGAGGAGCTCGGCTTCGACCTGGGCCGCCGCCCGGGCGGGGCCATGGCCTCCACCATCGACGAGATCTGACCCATCGGAAGTAGGAACTGTGCTCGACGCCAACGTCTTCGATCGCATCCAGCTCGGACTGGCCACCGCGGAGGACATCAAGTCCTGGTCGCACGGTGAGGTCAAGAAGCCCGAGACCATCAACTACCGCACGCTCAAGCCGGAGAAGGACGGCCTGTTCGGTGAGCAGATCTTCGGCCCCACCCGGGACTGGGAGTGCGCCTGCGGCAAGTACAAGCGCGTGCGCTACAAGGGCATCGTCTGCGAGCGCTGCGGCGTGGAGGTCACCCGCTCCAAGGTGCGCCGCGAGCGGATGGCCCACATCAAGTTGGCCGCCCCCGTCACCCACATCTGGTACTTCAAGGGCGTGCCCTCGCGCCTGGGGTACCTGCTCAACCTCGCCCCCAAGGACCTGGAGAAGGTCATCTACTTCGCGGCCTACATGGTCACCGAGGTCGATGAGGAGGGCCGCCACGACGACCTTCCCTCCCTGCGCTCCGAGTTCGAGGTGAAGAAGAAGCACGTCGAGCAGGCCGGCGAGGCCGACATCGAGGCCCGCCAGCGCCGCCTGGAGGAGGACCTGGCCGCCGCCGAGGCGGAGGGCGCCGAGGCCTCCCAGCGCGACAAGCTCCGCAAGACCGCTGAGCGCGAGATGGGCGCCATGCGCCGCAAGAACCAGCGGACGCTGGAGCACATGGACAAGGTCTGGGACCGCTTCGTGGGCCTCAAGGTCGGGGACCTGGAGGGTGACGAGGTCCTCTACCGCGACATGCAGGCGGACTACGGCATCTACTTCAAGGGGGCCATGGGCGCCCAGGCCATCCAGGACCGCCTGCGCGGCTTCGACTTGGAGGCCGAGGCCGAGGCCCTGTCCGAGGTGGTCGCCTCCGGCGCCGGGCAGCGCAAGACCCGCGCCATCAAGCGCCTGAAGGTCATCAACGCCTTCCGCATGACCGGCACCAAGCCGGAGTCGATGGTCCTGGACAACATCCCGGTCATCCCGCCGGACCTGCGCCCCATGGTGCAGCTCGACGGAGGCCGCTTCGCTACTTCCGACCTCAACGACCTCTACCGCCGCGTCATCAACCGCAACAACCGCCTCAAGCGGCTCATGGATCTGGGCGCCCCGACGATCATCGTCAACAACGAGAAGCGCATGCTCCAGGACGCCGTCGACGCCCTCTTCGACAACGGCCGCCGCGGCCGCCCCGTCTCCGGCGTGGGCAACCGTCCGCTGAAGTCCCTGTCCGACATGCTCAAGGGCAAGCAGGGCCGCTTCCGCCAGAACCTCCTGGGCAAGCGCGTGGACTACTCGGGCCGTTCCGTCATCGTGGTGGGCCCCCAGCTCAAGCTCCACCAGTGCGGCCTGCCCAGCCAGATGGCCCTGGAGTTGTTCAAGCCCTTCGTGATGAAGCGGCTCGTCGAGCTCAAGGAGGCCCAGAACGTCAAGGCCGCCAAGCGGATGGTGGAGCGCGCCAACCCGAAGGTCTGGGACGTCCTGGCCGAGGTGATCCGCGAGCACCCCGTGCTGCTCAACCGTGCCCCCACCCTCCACCGCCTGGGCATCCAGGCCTTCGAGCCCCAGCTCATCGAGGGCAAGGCCATCCAGCTGCACCCGCTCGTGTGCGGCGCCTTCAACGCGGACTTCGACGGCGACCAGATGGCGGTCCACCTGCCGCTGGGCGCTGAGGCCTCCGCGGAGGCCCGCATCCTCATGCTCTCGTCCAACAACATCCTCAAGCCCTCCGACGGCCGCCCGGTCACCATGCCCAGCCAGGACATGATCATCGGCACCTACTACCTCACCCAGGAGCCCGACCCGGCCGTCGAGGTCGCCAAGGACGCCAACGGTGAGGAGATCGTCCCGGCCTTCTCCTCCTTCGCGGAGGCGGTCATGGCGCATGACTTCGGCAGGCTCGATGTCAACGCCACCTGCGACATCCGCTTCTCCGAGGGGATCGTCGCCCCCGAGGGATGGCAGGCCCCCGAGGGCTGGAGCGAGGGCGACCCGATCACCCTGCGCACCTCGCTGGGCCGGGCCCTGTTCAACACGGCGCTGCCCGAGGCCTTCCCCTACGTGAACTACACGGTGGACAAGAAGGCCCTGGGCAACATCGTCAACACCCTGGCCGAGTCCTTCCCGCGCGTGGACGTGGCCGCCTCCCTCGACATGCTCAAGTCGAACGGCTTCTACTGGTCCACCTGGTCCGGCATCACGGTCGCCTTCGCCGACGTCGTCTCCCCGGAGGCCAAGGCGGGGATCCTGGCTCGCCATGAGGCCGAGGCCGCCCAGATCGAGGAGCAGTTCGAGCTCGGCGCACTGACCGAGGAGGACCGCTACTCCTCGCTCATCGACATCTGGACCAAGGCCACGGCCGAGGTCGCCGAGGCCATGCGCGAGAACTTCCCGCACCGCAACACCGTCTACCAGATGGTGGTCTCCGGGGCGCGAGGCAACTGGGACCAGATCCGCCAGCTCGCCGGCATGCGCGGCCTGGTGGCGGACCCGAAGCAGCGCCTCATCGAGCGCCCCATCAAGTCGAACTACCGCGAGGGCCTGAGCGTCCTGGAGTACTTCATCGCCACGCACGGCGCCCGCAAGGGCCTGGCGGACACCGCCCTGCGGACCGCCGACTCCGGCTACCTCACCCGCCGCCTGGTGGACGTGTCCCAGGACGTCATCGTGCGCGAGGACGACTGCGGAACCCGCAAGGGCCTCACCAAGCGCCTCTTCACCTGGAAGGACGCCGAGGGCGAGCGCTTCAAGGACGTCTCGGAGATCCTTGACACCACGGTCATCGGCACCACCGCCGCCCGTGACGTCGTCGACGCCGAGGGCAACGTCATCATCCCCGCCGGCGCCGACATCGGCACCGCCGAGGCCAATGCCGCGATCGAGGCCGGCATCGAGGAGGTCACGGTCCGCTCCGTGCTGACCTGCGACTCCGCCGTCGGCACCTGCGCGGCCTGCTACGGCCGCTCCCTGGCCACCGGCAAGCGCGTGGACATCGGCGAGGCCGTGGGCATCATCGCCGCCCAGTCCATCGGCGAGCCCGGCACGCAGCTGACGATGCGCACCTTCCACACCGGTGGCGCCGCCGGCGCCGCGGACATCACGCAGGGCCTTCCCCGCGTGCAGGAGCTCTTCGAGGCCCGCACGCCCAAGGGTGAGGCCGTCGTGGCCGAGGCCGCGGGCACGCTTGCCATCGAGCAGGACGCCGACGGCAAGCGCCTGGTCATCAAGCGCGACGACGGCGAGGAGGACCTGGTGGTCCCCGTCTCCTCGCGCCGCCGCCTCCTGGTGGCCGACGGCCAGCGCCTTGAGCCCGGCCAGGCGCTCACCGAGGGCCCGGTGGACCCCAAGAAGATCCTGCGCCTGCGCAGCGTCGGCGCCACCCAGCGCCACCTCGTGGACGAGGTCCAGGAGGTCTACCGCTCCCAGGGCGTGGACATCCACTCCAAGCACATCGAGGTCATCGTGCGCCAGATGCTGCGTCGCGTGACCGTGCTCGACCCGGGCGACACCACGCTGCTGCAGGGCGACCTGGTGGACGTCATGACCTACCGCTCGGAGAACCGCCGCGTCGTGGCCGAGGGTGGCAAGACCGCCTCCGGGCGCACCGAGCTCATGGGCATCACCAAGGCCTCGCTGGCCACGGACTCCTGGCTGAGCGCCGCCTCCTTCCAGGAGACCACGCGTGTGCTCACCGAGGCCGCCATGAACGGCAAGTCGGATCCGCTGGTGGGCCTGAAGGAGAACGTCATCCTGGGTAAGCTCATCCCCGCCGGCACGGGCCTGGCCCGCTACTCGGACATCGAGGTGGAGCCCACCGAGGAGACGAAGGCGGAGGTCTTCTCCCGCACCGGCTTCTCCGAGGACATGTTCGGCGTGGGGGAGAGCGTCGCGCTGGACGACTTCTCCTTCGGCGGCGACTTCCGCGCGGATTTCTCCGACGACTTCCGCACGGGTTTCAACAGTCAGGACGTGGAGTTCTGACCGCCCCGCGGGCGCGCCCGGGTTGCTTGCCCCGGGCCGCGCCCTGGAGCGTGGACGACGGCCGTGGGCCGGCCCCAAGAAAAGGGGGCCGGCCCACGGCCATGCTCATGCGACTCCGGCCATCAGTTGTTCTGGTGTGTCACCTGGGCATTCATCATTGAGTCCAATTCGTGGCCTCGCGGGGCGGCTCCTGCCGCGGCCGGCGCCCACGAGTGTGGGAGAATCCATCGCGAACGGAGGCATCCTGACGAGTCGGCCCGCATCTCCCTGAACAAACGGGCCCGGCGCGTGGGATGCCTCGGGAGTGGGCCTGAGCTCCAGTGGAGCCCTCCCGTCCCTAGCCTCCTCTCGCACGTGACCCGAACAGGAACCCAGCCATGCCCATCACCCAGGAGAACGCGACTTGGTTCGCCGAGACCTTCGGCAAGATGGTCGACAACGTCGGCCAGGCCCTCCTGGGCAAGGAGGATGTCATCCGCCTCGCCCTGACCACGATGCTCGCCGAGGGGCACCTCCTCCTGGAGGACGCCCCGGGAACCGGCAAGACGGCCTTGGCCCGCGCCATCGCGGCCACCGTGCAGGGCACGCACTCGCGCATCCAGTTCACCCCCGACCTCCTGCCCAGTGACATCACTGGCGTCACCGTCTACGACCAGAAGACCGGCTCCTGGGACTTCCACCCCGGCCCCGTCTTTTCCTCGATCGTCTTGGCCGATGAGATCAACCGCGCCTCGCCCAAGACGCAGTCCGCCCTCCTGGAGGTCATGGAGGAGTCGCATGTGACGGTCGACGGCGTCCGCCACGACGCGGGCCGCCCCTTCATGGTCGTCGCCACGCAGAACCCCGTGGAGCAGGCGGGCACCTACCGGCTCCCGGAGGCCCAGCTCGACCGCTTCCTCATGAAGACCTCCGTGGGGTACCCGGACCGCTCCGCCCTGACCAAGGTGCTCTCCGACTCGGCCCGGCCCGACCGCTCGCAGAAGATTCCCGCGGTTATCTCCTCCTCCGCCGTCGCCTCCATGTCCGATCTGGCCTCGGAGAACCACGTGGAGCCCGCCGTGCTGGACTACATCGGCGCGCTCGTTGAGGCCACGCGGGAAGACCCCTCCACTCGGCTCGGCGTGTCCACTCGTGGCGCGATCGCCATGACGCGCGCGATCCGCGTGTGGGCCGCCTCGCAGGGACGGGCCTACGTCCTGCCCGACGACGTCAAGGCCCTCGCGGAGGTCGTGTGGGCGCACCGCCTCGTCATGGATCCCGACGCCGAGTTCGCCGGGGCCACGGCCACGCAGGTCATCACGGCCGCCGTCGAGAAGATCCCGGCGCCCACCGCCCGCATGTGACGACGTGGCGCCGTGACGCCCTGAGGGGCCGATTCCGACCCGCGGATGGCTCGCGGGCCATCCGCGGGGCGAGCCATCCCACGTCCGCGGACGAGTCCATCCTCGTGCAGGGGGGAAGCGCGAGCGGTCAGTTCTCGCTACGCTCTGATCACGGATCGGTGAAGATTCCCGTCATCCATCCAGGACGACGGCGGCGCGCCGCATCCGATTCCGGGCCTGTCAGGGCGCGGAAGGCTCTGCAATCCTCGCCCCAGCCACTGGCCGGGCGGCGCCGATCAGGATGGACGTGACTATGACCCTCACCAGCACCAGCGGTCCCGGGCTGCTCCCGCCGCATCTCACAAGCGCGCCGCCAGCGCGGCTGTCAGCGCGATTCCTCGCCCTGCTGCTCGACAACATCCTCGTGGGGCTGCTCGGCCTCGTCGTGGGCGTGGCCGTCGGCGTCGGCGCCATGGCGGCCGACGCGACTGGGGGAGCGATCGGGGGCGTGGTCGGAGCGATCCTCTTCCTGTGGGCGTTCATCAAGTACTGGATTATCGCGCTGATGAGGGCGGGGACCACGCCCGGCATGCGCATCGCCGGCGTGACCTGGGTCCGCTGGTCCTACCCCGACTACCCCGGGCGGCAGGGCCTGCTCAAGAAGATCGTTCAGGTGCTCATCGGCGCGCTCACGGCCAACGTTGGGACGATCATCGTCTACCTCCTCACCCGCGACGAGCACAACCGCTTCTGGTTCGACCGGGTCACCGACATCTACGCCGCTGATGCCAAGAGCGCCTCCCTGCCCTGGGGGCAGGAGCCCATCGCGGTGGCCCCCGCCTACGACGACGCCGGATCGCTCCTGGCCCCAATGGGTGGCGCCGCGATGGGTGGCGCCGCCATGGGTGGCGCTCCGATGGGTGGCGCCGCCATGGGTGGCGCTCCGATGGGTGGCGCCGCTGGCGCGGAGTCCTCGGCCGGCCACTGGCAGTTCGGCCCCGACTCCGCCCCGCGCACTGAGGCCCCCGGCCTCGGGGCGCAGGCGCCCTGGCAGCAGTCCGGGCAGCCGGGACAGGGGCCCTACTCACCACAAGGGGTCGTGCCCGCCGACGGGCAGCAGGACGCCCAGGCCATGGGGACGGCCGATTGGCAGGGCGCTTCCGCGCCCGACCCCGCTGAGATGCTCGCCCCCCTCCAGGCGCAGACCACCTACATCGATCAAAACTCGGCCCGCGCCGCCTTCGAGGGCGCCCAGGGCCATCTCGACGACTCATCCGACCGTCCCCAGAGCGCTCAAGCCGCCCCGGCCCCCCAGGCGCCCCAGGCCCCGTCGGCCCCCCAGGCCCCGTCGGCCCCCCAGGCCCCGTCGGCCCCCCAGGCCCCGTCGGCCCCCCAGGCCCCGTCGGCCCCGGTGGCCCCCTCCGGCGCCGGGACGTCGGGGCAGTGGCCCTCTCCCGAGTCGCAGGCGCCGGCCCCCGGCGCCCCGGCCCCCTCCGACGTCGGCTGGCTCTCCGCTCTCCAATCCGCTCAGCCGCAGGCCCCCCAGACCGGCCCTGAGGGCATTCCCACCTCGGGCGGCTGGCAGCCCGGCGGGTGGGACCAGGCCCCCGCCGTCCCCGAGGCCGCCCAGCCCCTCCAGCAAGGATTCGCCCCGGCCGACCAGCTCGCGCAGGCCTATCAGACCGGCCAGCGGTTCCCGCAGGCCCCCCAGCAGCCTCACCAGGCCCCCGGCCAGGCCTACCAGGCCCCCGGCGCGGCGGAGCCCGCGCAGCCCTTCCAGCAGCCCGGCCCCCAGCAGCCGGCCCCCTTCCAGTCGGCGTTCCCGCAGGCCCAGCCGGGCGTGCCTGCCCAGCCGGGCGTGCCCGCTCAGCCGGGCGTCCCCGCCCAGGGGGCCGAGCCCGCCCGGGGGGCCGAGCCCGTGGGAGCGGCGTCGTCCCAGTCCCCTCAGGACGGCGCCCCGGCGCCCCAGGCCCCGAGTGCCTACGAGGCCCAGGTCGCCGGCGCCGCGGCCACCGTCGTGTTCGACCGGTCCTCCGCCCAGCAGGCGGGGATCGGCGCCCCCGCGCCGCGCCTCGCGCTCGACACCGGCCAGGTGGTCCAGCTCGGCGGGACCTCCCTCATCGGACGCGCCCCCGTGGCCGCGGGGCCCTGGGCGCAGGCCCAGCCGGTGCCCGTGGATGACCCCGCCTTCTCCATCTCCAAGACGCACGCCGTCATCACCTACGATGGCGTCCGCCTCGTCATCCAGGACCTCCAGTCCACCAACGGGACGGTCGTCGTGGAGCCCAACGGCGCCGCCACCCAGGTGCTGCCCGGCATGATGGTCTCCGTGCCCATCGGCGCCACGATCCGGCTGGGCGAGCGCACGGCGCGAGTGGAAGCCTGAGATGCGGCGAGCAGGCGAGACGGGGGCGAGCGCCGACGAGATCCTCCTGGAGCATGGCGCCGCCACCGATACCGGCCTCATCCGCAGCCACAACGAGGACTCTTACCTCGCCGCCCGTCCTGTCTTTCTCGTCGCGGACGGGATGGGCGGCCATGAGGCCGGGGACACGGCCTCCAAGACGGCCCTGGCGGCCTTCGCCCCGTGCGTCGGCGCCCCTGAGATCACCGGCGACGCGCTCGTGGAGTGCCTGGGGCGCGCCGCGCGCGACGTCGACGCCCTCGGCGCTGGCCGCGACCCCCTCAGGGGCCTCCCGGGCTGCACCCTAAGCGGCGTCGTCGTCACGAGCGTCGATGGGCGCCCCTGCCTGCGGGTCATCAACATCGGGGATTCCCGGACCTACCGGATGACGCCCGACGGCGTCGAGCAGATCACGGTGGATCACTCGGAGGTCCAGGAGCTCATGGCCTCCGGCCAGCTCACCGAGGGGCAGGCGCAGGCCTCCCCGCGCCGCCACGTCATCACTCGCGCGCTGGGCGCGGGCATCGGCCCCGTGGCCCTCGCCGATCACTTCCTCATCCCCGCGCGGGTAGGCGACCGGCTCATCGTGTGCACCGACGGCATTAGTGGTGAGATAGATGACGATTCCCTCGCAGAGATCATTCACCGAGGCCAGGGGCCTCAGGAGACGGCGGATGCGCTGATCACCACTGCCCTGGGGGCTGGTGGTAAAGACAATGCGACAGTTATCGTCATTGACGTTACCCATGTTCCGCCCGCTGCGCCGGACGCGGCGACGGACGTGGA
Organism: Actinomyces sp. zg328; assembly: GCF_009829635.1. Classification (NCBI taxonomy): domain Bacteria; kingdom Bacillati; phylum Actinomycetota; class Actinomycetes; order Actinomycetales; family Actinomycetaceae; genus Actinomyces; species Actinomyces sp. zg328. The sequence goes on along the minus strand of NZ_VWPE01000008.1, from coordinate 40,978 downwards.
CAGTTCGACGATCCCGTCGGCGAAGCACGACACGCTGCCCCGAGCGCGGGAGCAGCACAGCAACAAGGAGTACCCCTCATGAGGCACGCGCAGAGCATCCCTGGTCATGCCGCCGCCCTCCACATCCCTGGATCGACCCGCACCGCCATCTGCGAGCGCGGCCTCGCCGCCGTCGCCTCCGCCCCCGGCGGTCAGGCCTCCGTCGAGGACGTCCCCCGGCTCTGGGCCTCGATGCTCGATGGCGCCCCCCTCATCGATCTCCTTCACGGGCTCATGGACACCCACGGAGGCAGCGTCTTCGACCTGCCCGAGTTCGTCGTCGCCGTCCTGGAGGATGGCGAGTTGACCGCGGCCGTTCGCGGAAGCCTCAAGCTCATCGTCGACACTGACGAGGGCATGCGGACGATCTCCGCCCCCGAGGTGCTCGCCTGGGAGGAGGTCCGCCTGCGCGGCGTGCGCGGCATCGGCCTGGAGCTCACCGACTCTGGTTCCGCGGACACCGCCCCGCTGCCGGTGGCCTCCGGCGTTGTCGCGGCGTCCTCCGTCGCCCTGGGCTCGCTGGCCGAGGGCTCTCGGAAGTCATCGAGGTCGGAGGCCCCGTCCTCCGACGACGAGGAGGCTGGACCAGCGGGTTCCGCTGGTACCACTGACAACTCTGATTCTTCCGCTTCCTCCGCCGCCACTGAGGCGGGAACCGCTGACCCCGCGGCCGACGCCGAGGCCGCTCAGGGCCGCGGCCGCCGCGCCGCCGCCCCGGCCCCCGCCGGGGACCCCTCGCAGGCCGACCTCGCCGAGATCGACGCGATCGTCGGGATCCCCTCCCGAGCCGGAGCCACGGGCCCCATCCGGGGCAAGGATGCCGCCGCGGACCCGCGGCCCGCCCTGAAGGGCGCTCCCTCCGTGAAGTCCCCGGTGCTCTCCGCCACCGGGTCGCCCGAGGACGCCGTCATCAGCCGGTGGCAGGCCGAGCGCCGCTCCAGTGCCGATGACGAGGCGGTCCCCGCCGCCGGGCAGGCGCGGTCCGATGCCGCTGAGCCGATCGCCGCCGTCGAGCCCATCAGCGCCGACGACGTACCCGCCGCCAACGACCTGTCCGAGTTCACTCGCGCCGCCAAGCGGCTTGAGGCCTATGCGGAGGCCGAGATCGCCGCCACCGCGGAGCCCACTCCGGTCCTGCCGATCCCCGTCCAGACCGGCGGGGCCGTCGGTGAGCAGGCCGCGGAGGCCTGGTCGCATGACGGGCAGACGCTCACCAACATGCCCGTGGAGGGGCCGTCGGGCGATGGGGGGGCCGCCGAGCACTCGTCGCAGGCGGTTCGCGCCGTCGCGGCGACGGGCGCCCCGTCCCCCGCCACCGCGCGCGAGGACGAGGCCGTCCCGGAGAACGCCGTCAAGGTCCTCGCCGCGTTCTGCGCCGAGGGTCACCCGAACCCGATCCACGGCCCGCACTGCCGGGTGTGCGGCGGGGCGCTGACCAGCCGCACCGGGCATGTCAACCGGCCCGTGCTCGGCATGCTGCACGCCTCCGACGGCACCGTCCTGCCCATCGACGGGGACATCATCATCGGGCGTGTGCCCAAGTCGGACGCCCCGGAGGGCGATCCTCAGCCGCGCCTCATGGCGGTCATCAGCCCCTCGAAGGCGATCTCCAAGTCGCACTGCGCGGTGCGGCTGGATGACTGGGACCTGAGCGTGGAGGACCTGGGTTCCACGAACGGCACGATCCTCATGCGGCCCTCCGAGCCCCCGCGCCGCCTCACCCAGCACCAGCGGGCGCTGCTGCGCGCGGGCGACGTCATCGACCTGGGCGACGGCGTCTCGGTCCTCGTCGAGGCCTGATCCCACCGAGACCGGTCGAAAACAGGCGCGAGACCGGTCGAAAACAGGCGCGAGACCGGTCGAAAACAGACGCGAGACCGGTCCGCTGTCCACAGGAGTGGTGCGTGCTAGTCCCGTGCCGGTTGGGCAGTGCGTGCGCGACCGGTCTCGCTCGTAATAACGACCGGTCTCGATCGTAATAACGACCGGTCTCGCTCGTGAGGGGGCGTGGCGAGGATCATGCGGCGGCGGGAGCCGCCGGCCTGGCCCAGGTGGCGCCGCCCGGGTACCGTGTCCCCTGGTGCCCGCATGCGGGCTCCGATCTCCATTCCGTTCCCAGCGGGAGGGCACGGCGGCATCTCGCCTCGCCCCTCGCCACGCGGGTCTGCCGCGGCGGGAACCGACGGGTCCTCCCCGCGCCCCAGTGGCCGGAGGGCTCCGGGCGTCCGAGGGCCGTGCCCCGGGCGGGCCGGCCTCGCCAGTTGGCGGTGCGCGTCGTCGCGGACCGGGGGCGGGGCCGGTGAGGGCAGCAGCACAGTCAGCATGCACTCAAGATGGAGAATCCGTAGTGCCTACGATTCAGCAGTTGGTCCGCAAGGGCCGCTCGACCAAGCGCTCCGCGTCCAAGACGCCCGCGCTGAAGGCCAGCCCGCAGCGTCGTGGCGTGTGCACCCGCGTGTACACCACGACCCCCAAGAAGCCGAACTCCGCCCTCCGGAAGGTCGCCCGTGTGCGCCTGTCCTCCGGCATTGAGGTCACGGCCTACATCCCCGGCGAGGGGCACAACCTCCAGGAGCACTCGATCGTGCTCGTCCGCGGTGGTCGTGTGAAGGACCTTCCCGGTGTCCGCTACCACATCGTGCGCGGCGCTCTCGACACCCAGGGTGTCAAGAACCGCCAGCAGGCACGCTCCAAGTACGGCGCCAAGAAGGAGAAGAAGTAATGCCTCGTAAGGGCCCCGCCCCGAAGCGCCCGCTCGTCGTCGACCCCGTCTACGGCTCCCCGGTCGTCACCCAGCTCGTCAACCGCGTCCTCCTCGATGGCAAGAAGTCGACGGCGGAGCGCATCGTCTACGGCGCCCTCGAGGGCGTCCGCGCCAAGACGGACCAGGACCCGGTCTCCGTGCTCAAGCGCGCGCTGGACAACATCCGCCCGGCCCTTGAGGTCCGCTCCCGCCGCGTCGGCGGCGCGACCTACCAGGTCCCGGTCGAGGTGCGCCCCAACCGCGCCACCACGCTGGCCCTGCGCTGGCTGGTCGACTTCTCCCGGCAGCGCCGCGAGAACACCATGACCGAGCGCCTCATGAACGAGATCCTCGACGCCTCCAACGGCCTCGGCGCCGCGGTCAAGCGCCGCGAGGACATGCACCGCATGGCCGAGTCCAACAAGGCCTTCGCGCACTACCGCTGGTAAAGCCCATCGTCGGCTGGGGCGGGGCCCGACGGCGCCCGCCCGCCGCTCGCGGGAGCCAGTCCCGCGGGGGCCCTCCGGCGGGCCACCGGGCCCGCCCCGGCCGACGCGAATCCACAGATCTCTCGAACGAAGGACACCACACGTGGCACTCGACGTGCTGACCGACCTCACCAAGGTCCGCAACATCGGCATCATGGCCCATATTGATGCCGGCAAGACGACCGTGACGGAGCGCATCCTCTTCTACACGGGTATCAACTACAAGATCGGCGAGACCCACGACGGCGCCTCGACGATGGACTGGATGGAGCAGGAGCAGGAGCGCGGTATCACCATCACCTCCGCCGCCACCACCTGTTTCTGGAAGAAGAACCAGATCAACATCATCGACACCCCCGGCCACGTGGACTTCACGGTCGAGGTCGAGCGCTCCCTGCGCGTGCTCGACGGCGCCGTCGCGGTCTTCGACGGCAAGGAGGGCGTGGAGCCCCAGTCCGAGACGGTGTGGCGCCAGGCGGACAAGTACAACGTCCCGCGCGTGTGCTACATCAACAAGATGGACAAGCTGGGCGCGAACTTCGACTTCTCCGTCCAGACCATCCGGGACCGCCTCCACGCCACCCCGATCGTTATCAACTTCCCCATCGGCGCCGAGAGCGAGTTCTCCGGCCTGGTGGACGTCCTGGAGATGCGGGCGATCCGCTTCCCCGAGAAGGACGCCGATGGCAAGGAGACCCGCGGCTCCGTCGTCGAGTACGAGGAGATCCCCGCTGACCTCGTGTCCAAGGCCGAGGAGCTGCGCGCCGAGCTCGTCGAGACGGTCGCCGAGGCCGACGACGCCCTCATGGAGAAGTACCTGGAGGGCGAGGAGCTCAGCGTTGCCGAGCTCAAGTCCGGCATCCGCAAGCTGACCATCGCCGGCAAGGCCTTCCCGGTGCTGGCCGGCTCGGCCTTCAAGAACAAGGGCATCCAGCCTGTTCTCGACGCCGTGCTGGACTACCTCCCCTCTCCGCTGGACGTCCCGGCGGTCGAGGGCCACAAGCCCGGCAATGAGGAGGAGGCCGACTCCCGCCCGGCCGACGCTAAGGCCGATTTCTCCGCCCTGGCCTTCAAGGTCGCCACGCACCCCTTCTACGGCAAGCTCGTGTACGTCCGCGTCTACTCCGGCAAGGTCGCGCAGGGCGAGCAGGTGCTCAACGCCACCAAGGGCAAGAAGGAGCGCATCGGCAAGCTCTTCCAGATGCACTCCAACAAGGAGAACCCGGTGGAGGTGGCCTCCGCGGGCCACATCTACGCGTTCATCGGCCTCAAGGATGTCACCACCGGTGACACCCTGTCGTCGCAGAGCGCCCCGATCATCCTGGAGTCCATGACCTTCCCGGACCCGGTCATCCACGTGGCCATCGAGCCCAAGACTAAGGGCGACCAGGAGAAGCTGGGCGTGGCCATCCAGAAGCTCTCCGAGGAGGACCCGACCTTCACCGTCCGCTTGGACGAGGAGACCGGCCAGACCGTCATCGGCGGCATGGGCGAGTTGCACCTGGATGTCTTCGTGGACCGCATGCGCCGCGAGTTCAAGGTGGAGGCGAACGTCGGTAACCCGATGGTCGCCTACCGCGAGACCATCCGCAAGAAGGTGGACAAGGTCGAGTACACCCACAAGAAGCAGACGGGTGGCTCCGGCCAGTTCGCCAAGGTGCAGATGTCGTTTGAGCCCCTGGAGGTCGTCGAAGCCGCCGAGGGCGAGGAGAAGGCCCACTACGAGTTCGTCAATTCCGTCACCGGTGGCCGCGTGCCCCGCGAGTACATCCCCAGCGTCGACGCCGGCGTCCAGGACGCCATGCTCACCGGCGTCCTGGCGGGCTACCCGATGGTGGACATCAAGGCGACCCTCATCGACGGCGCCTACCACGAGGTCGACTCCTCCGAGATGGCCTTCAAGATCGCCGGCTCCATGGCGTTCAAGGAGGGCGCGAAGAAGGCCAGCCCGGTCATCCTTGAGCCCATCATGGCTGTCGAGGTCCGTACCCCCGAGGAGTACATGGGCGACGTCATCGGCGACCTCAACTCCCGCCGCGGCATGATCCAGTCCATGGAGGACGCCGTTGGCGTGAAGGTGGTTCGCGCTAACGTGCCGCTGAGCGAGATGTTCGGCTACGTTGGTGACCTGCGGTCCAAGACTCAGGGCCGCGCGGTGTACTCCATGACCTTTGACTCCTATGCCGAGGTGCCGCGCAACGTTCAGGAGGAGATCGTCGCCAAGGCGAAGGGCGCCTGAGTCCTCGGCCCCGCACGGGGCCCCATGAGCCCGGGGGCCGGACTGATCCGGCCCGGTCCCCGGGACTGCTCGGGCCGTTCGGCGCCGAGCTCGCATTCCAGTAAGATTTCCAACAACCATCCTGTAGTGGCTCTGGCAGGGGGACCGGCTAGCATGTGTTAGTCGAATCCCGACGAAGAGCACTACCCGAGTCCCAGGAGGACACCAGTGGCCAAGGCCAAGTTCGAGCGGACCAAGCCGCACGTCAACATCGGAACGATCGGTCACGTCGACCACGGCAAGACGACGCTGACCGCCGCGATCTCCAAGGTTCTGCACGACGAGTACCCGGAGCTCAACCCCTTCACCCCCTTCGACGAGATCGACAAGGCTCCCGAGGAGCGCCAGCGCGGCATCACGATCAACATCGCGCACGTCGAGTACCAGACCGACAAGCGCCACTACGCGCACGTCGACGCCCCCGGCCACGCCGACTACATCAAGAACATGATCACCGGTGCCGCCCAGATGGATGGCGCGATCCTCGTGGTCGCCGCCACCGACGGCCCGATGGCCCAGACCCGCGAGCACGTTCTGCTCGCCCGCCAGGTCGGCGTCCCCGCCCTCCTCGTCGCCCTCAACAAGGCCGACATGGTGGAGGACGAGGAGCTCCTCGACCTGGTTGAGATGGAGGTCCGCGAGCTGCTGTCCTCCCAGGACTACGACGGCGACAACGCCCCCGTGGTCCGCGTCTCCGCGCTCAAGGCCCTTGAGGGCGACGCCGAGTGGGCCGCCAAGATCAAGGAGCTCATGGACGAGGTCGACACCTTCATCCCGACCCCCGAGCGCGACATGGACAAGCCGTTCCTCATGCCCATCGAGGACGTCTTCACCATCACCGGTCGCGGCACCGTCGTCACCGGCCGTGTCGAGCGCGGCAAGCTGCCGATCAACTCCGAGGTCGAGATCCTCGGTATCCGCGAGGCCCAGAAGACCACGGTCACCGGTATCGAGATGTTCCACAAGCAGATGGACGAGGCCTGGGCCGGCGAGAACTGCGGTCTGCTCCTGCGCGGTACCAAGCGCGAGGACGTCGAGCGCGGCCAGGTCGTCTGCAAGCCCGGCTCCATCACCCCGCACACCCAGTTCGAGGGCCACGTCTACATCCTGACCAAGGATGAGGGCGGTCGCCACAACCCCTTCTACTCGAACTACCGTCCGCAGTTCTACTTCCGGACCACGGACGTCACCGGCGTCATCACGCTGCCCGAGGGCACCGAGATGGTCATGCCCGGCGACACCACCGAGATGAGCGTCGAGCTCATTCAGCCCATCGCCATGGAGGAGGGCCTCGGCTTCGCCATCCGTGAGGGTGGCCGCACCGTTGGCTCCGGCCGCGTCACCAAGATCATCAAGTGATGATCGCTGCGTGAGCAGCCGCTCTTCTTGAGCATCCGGTTCCCCCGGCACTTCTTGCGAGTGCCGGGGGAACCGCTTTTTCTCTAGGGCGGCGGCTCCTTCTCGCAGCGCCAGGAGCGCCAGTAGGCGATAGCAGCGTGCCGGGAGCGTCAGTAGGCGGCAGCAGCGCGCCGGGAGGGTCCAGGAGCGCCCGTGAGCGTCAGTAGGCGGTAGCAGCGCCTGGGAGCGCCAGCAGCGCTCGGGAGCGCCTGGGAGCGCCCGGGAGGGGGAGAGGGCGGCGGGAGGAGGGCTGTGAGGGCTTCGGACGGCACCGCAGCCGTGGGGAGCGTTTCGTCGGCGACTAGGCGAGGCCACGAGACGGGCTCCCACGACGATGAGAGATCGGATCGCAATCGTCCCGGGACTCTTGCGAGCCTGTGAGCGGATATGCTCCATCCTGATAGTCCCAGTTCTGAGCTGGCGCTTGTCCGGCGTTGAAGAGGTGGGTTGATCGAACGGTTACTTGATCCCAGGGTCGGTTGCTGCCGGCTCCTTCCACGAGTTTCCGACATTCTTGGCGCACGGGCCTCTCGTATGAGAGCCCACGCGATGCTCCCAAATCGTGGCGCCTGCCCATCCCCGGGCACATCCTGAAAGGAAGTCACCACCCATGCGTGCGACACGCTTATCCCGAAGAGCGCTTGGCGTTGCCGGCGTTCTTAGCCTGGGCCTTTCCGGCCTTGGCGCCACGGCCCTGGCTGCTCCCTCCGGGCCTGGCAACATCGACTTCGAGCATACTGGAAAGCTCATCATCCACAAGCACGTTCAGTCTGGAACCGCTACTCCCGGCACCGCTGACGGGACGGTAACCGGTGACAAGGGCGCGCCGGTCGCGGGGGTGAAGTTCACCGCTTACAAACTGGAGGCCGACCTTAAGGACCAGGACACATGGACTACACTGTCCAACCTGGCGGTGCCGAGCGACGCCTGTGGATCTGACTTCAGGACCCCCGCGAACAGTGTTGGCATCCTGAAGGTTAAGGCTGCGGATCGTTTCGAGTCTGGCGCCACGGACGCCACGGGTAAGGCCAACATTGACAATCTCGCGGTGGGCGCTTACCTCGTCTGTGAGACCGAGGCTCCTGCGAATGTCGTGGAGAAGGCGGCCCCCTTCGTCGTGACCGTTCCCTTCCCCAACACCAAGGAAAATGAGAAGAACGGCGCTGCGCCGAACAGCAACGGCCAGTGGATCTACGACGTCAATGTCTACCCGAAGAACGTGGTGGTCGACGCTCCGGTCAAGAAGGTCAATGTGGTCTCCTACGGTCTCAACGGGGAGGCTCAGGTTGAGTTCCCGGTGACCGCGACTGTTCCGAAGATTGGCGCGACCAGCTCCTTCAAGTATTTCATGATCTCGGACCCGATGGATGTGAACTACACGTCGCCTGCCGTGAAGGATGGCTCCGTGACCATCGATGGCACCCCAATCGATCCGGCCTGGTACAAGGCTACGGTTACCGGCAACGAGGTCAACATCTCCTTTACTCAGGCTGGTCTGGAGAAGTTGAAGGAAAAGCCTGGAAGCGTCATTTCCGTCACCTTCACTGCGAAGACGCAGTCGGTTGCTGCCGCCATCAACAACCAGGCGAACCTCTACGTCGACACCATTCCGCACACCATTCCTCCGGCGAACCCGCCGACCACTCCTCCCGCTGGCGACCCTCCCGTGCCCTCCAACAAGGTTGTCACCGCCTGGGGCGCCGCGTCCCTGCTGAAGCAGGACAAGCAGAGCAAGCAGGCGCTTCAGGGGGCGACCTTCGAGATCTACAACGCGAAGAACCCTTGGGCGGACTCCTGCACCACTGATATCGCCGAGAACGATCCGAATACCACCATCGATGAGTCGGCCAAGGTCACCGTTGATGGCCAGAGTGTCTTCACCACTGATGCCCAGGGCAAGGTCGACATCAAGGGCCTGTTCGTCGACTCGAAGGAGGGGGCCCCTGGCGTTGACAAGGTGGACGTGGACCACACCACGCGCTGCTACGTGCTCAAGGAGACCAAGGCCCCCGCGGGTTTCACCCTTCCGACCGGCGGTGCTGAGTTGACGCCGATCAAGGTTACAGCGGGTCAGCAGACCACCGATAACCAGGTGACGGTCGACAACACCAAGACCACCGTCCCGCAGCTGCCCCTCACGGGTGCGGCGGGCAAGATCCTCATGACGGTTGGTGGCCTGTCGCTTATGGCGATCGCCGTCGGCTTCGTGCTCGTTGCTCGCAAGCGCCGCGTCAACGAGGCCTGATAACCGCTTCGGCGAGGGCGTGACCGCGTCCCACGCCGGGTGGCATCAGCCCTTCAACCACGCATGAGGTGGCGGGGAGGCACCAGCCTCCCCGCCACCTCCGCGCGTCGCGCCCATGCCATCGCCCCGATCCTCCGCCCAGCCGGCCCTCCAATCGGCCAACCACCGGCCCATCGATCCCCCCCGCGCCCCCCTTATCCCACCCACCAGGAGCCCGAGCCGCCATGAGCAGCACCACTGGCACAGCTGACGCCGCACGCGACATCCACAGCCCCAGCGGCCCCGATCGCCTTGGCAGCGCGGACGCCCCCGGCAGCGCGCCCACCGCCCCGGGCGCCCCCGCCACGCGCTCATCCAAGCGCCGCTGGCGGCTCCGCATCATCAACCTCATCCCCGCCGTCCTCGCCCTGGTCGGACTCGCGCTCTTCTCCTACCCCAGCGTCGCCTCCTGGATCAGTCAGTACAACCAGTCCAAAGTCGTCGCCAATTACGAGGAGCAAGTCGATAACGCCAAGCCCGCCGCCGACGAGCAACTCTCCCAGGCCCACTCCTACAACGACGCCCTCTCCTCTGGCGCCGTCCTGGAGGCCAACACCAACCTGCCCACCGGCGCTGGCGAGCACCCCGACGAGTCCCCGGACTACAACAAGATCCTCTCCGCCAACGCCGTCGGCCTCATGGGGCGCCTGCGCATCCCCACCATCGACCTCGACCTTCCCATCTACCACGGCACCTCCGACCAGGTCCTCCTCGCCGGCCTCGGCCACCTCCAGGGCACATCCCTGCCCGTGGGCGGCAAGGGCACGCGCTCCGTCATCACCGGCCACCGCGGCCTCGCCAACGCCACCATGTTCAACAACCTCGACCGCGTGGGAGTCGGGGACACCTTCACCCTTGAGGTCTTCGGCGAGGTCCTCAGTTACCAGGTGATCGAGACCAAGGTCGTCGCCCCCGAGGAGACGGAGTCCCTGCGGGCCGACCCCGACCGCGACCTCGTCACGCTCGTCACCTGCACGCCCCTGGGCATCAACACTCACCGCATCCTCGTTACCGCCGAGCGCATCACCCCCACCCCTGCCGGAGACCTCGCCGCCGCTGGCGCCAAGCCCGAGGTCCCCGGCTTCCCCTGGTGGGCGGTCTGGATCACCTGCGGCGTCATCGCCGTCGGCCTCTACCTCTGGCGCACCGGCTACTCGCCCAAGGCCGCAGCCGCCAACGGCGGTGGCGACGACAACGGCCCCCGCCCCGGCGTGAAGGCCCCCGACGACGGGCATGACCCGGACGGCGCAGCGGCGCGTGGCGAGACGACCGCCGCCGAGGGCTACTGGACCGGCCCCCGGATAAGCGCGACCATGGCGGGCGCACTCAGCACCGCCAGCACCGCCAGCACTGCCGCCGTCGGCACCGCCAGCACAGCGTCTGCTCCCGCTGGCAGCACTGCCAGCACTGCCGCCGATACCAGTGGCGGCGCGGGCGAGGATGCCGGAGCGACGCCCGCGCAGATCGGCGTCCACAGCGCGATCTCCCTGCGCAACGCCGTCACGCCCGAGGACCCCGATCCCGGGCCGCCTCCCGGCCTGGACAGGGGCTGGTCCGCGCTCTCGCCCGAGGAGATCCGATGGGCGCCCCTGGCCCCGAATCACGCCGGCGCATCGAGGGGTGCCATCGCGCCGCCGCAGCGCGCCCCTCAACTCACGATTCGGTGACGACTGCGGCAGGCGCGTGCCGACGGGTCCCGGCGCCGCCGGAGCGCGACACGCCCGAGCGCGTGGGGCGGTGGTCGGTCTCACAGTCTTGGCCCCGCTCTCAGGTTGACCGGCCCGCACCCCGCCCTGATAGCGTTGGTCAGCCGCTGGGCCCTGGCCCTGCCGCCGCGCTCGTCGCGGTGGCGCCCGCCAGTCCCGGCAGTCACCTCCCGGGGTCGCCCCGGGAACCAGTCTGACGGAGCCGATCATCGATCGGGTTTCCGTGTGTCCAGACCGGCCCGCCCTCCCTCAATAGAGAGCCTCGTGGAGCGTCGCGCTTGCGACACGCCCGAGCGCGTGGACCGGTCGCCCGAAAGTAAGAGAGGTTAGGCGCCATGGCGGGACAGAAGATCCGCATCCGGCTCAAGTCCTACGACCACGAGGTCATCGACTCCTCGGCGCGCAAGATCGTCGACGTCGTGACCCGCGCTGGCGCGACGGTCGTGGGCCCGGTGCCGCTGCCGACCGAGAAGAACGTGTTCTGCGTCATCCGGTCGCCCCACAAGTACAAGGACAGCCGCGAGCACTTCGAGATGCGCACGCACAAGCGGCTGATCGACATCATCGACCCGACGCCGAAGGCCGTTGACTCGCTCATGCGCCTCGACCTCCCGGCCGATGTCAACATCGAGATCAAGCTCTGAGGACCATCGCCATGACTACGCTTAACAAGCCGGCAGCCGCCGCGCCTGCCAAGGCGCTCCTCGGCACCAAGCTCGGCATGACGCAGATCTGGGACGAGAACGGAGTCCTCCGCCCCGTCACGGTCGTGCGCGTCGACTCCAACGTCGTGACCCAGGTCCGCACGGTCGAGACCGACGGCTACGAGGCCGTCCAGCTCGCCTTCGGCGAGATCGACGAGCGCAAGGTCACCAAGCCCCTCGCCGGCCACTTCGCCAAGGCCGGGGTCGCCCCCCGCCGCCACGTGGCCGAGCTGCGCACCTCCATCGCCTCGGAGTTCACCCCGGGCCAGGAGCTCGGCGCGGACATCTTCGAGGTCGGCCAGCTCGTCGACGTCACCGGCACCTCCAAGGGCAAGGGCTTCGCGGGTGTCATGAAGCGCCACGGCTTCAAGGGTGTCTCCGCCTCTCACGGCGCGCACCGCAACCACCGCAAGCCCGGCTCCGTCGGCGCCTGCGCCACCCCCGGCCGCATCTTCAAGGGCCTGCGCATGGCCGGCCGCATGGGGCACGCCACCACCACCGTCCAGAACCTCAAGGTCCGCGGCATCGACGTCGAGAAGGGCTACCTCCTCGTCGGCGGCGCCGTCCCGGGCCCCAAGGGACAGGTCGTCGTCGTCCGCACGGCCGTGAAGGGAGCCTGAGACCATGGCTGAGAACCAGACCCTCACCGTCGCGATCGTCGACTCCAAGGGCGCCAAGAAGGGCACCGCCGAGCTCCCCGCGGAGATCTTCGACGTCGACCTCAACATTCCGCTTATGCACCAGGTCGTCGTGGCCCAGCTCGCCGCGGCCCGCCAGGGCACCCACGCCACCAAGACCCGCGGCATGGTCCGCGGCGGTGGCAAGAAGCCCTACCGCCAGAAGGGCACCGGCCGCGCCCGCCAGGGCTCCACCCGCGCCCCCCAGTTCGCCGGCGGTGGCACCGTCCACGGCCCGCAGCCGCGCGACTACACCCAGCGCACGCCCAAGAAGATGAAGGCCGCCGCCCTTCGCTCGGCCCTGTCGGACCGCGCCCGCAACGGCCGCGTCCACGTCATCACCGAGTTCGTCACCACCGAGACGCCCTCCACCAAGTCGGCCCTCGGCGCGCTGCGCAACCTGACGGACCGCAAGGCCCTCGTCGTCGTCACCCGCGAGGACGACCTGAGCCGTCTGAGCCTGCGCAACGCCCCCGAGGCGCACGTCCTGTGGGCCGACCAGCTCAACACCTACGACGTCCTGGTCAACGACGACGTCGTCTTCACTTCCGCTGCCCTGGACTCGTTCCTGGGCAAGGGCGAGGAGGAGTCCAAGTGAGCCTTGAGAAGTCCAAGAACCCCCGCGACATCATCATCGCGCCGGTCGTCTCCGAGAAGTCCTACGCCTGCATGGACCGTGGCCAGTACACGTTCCTCGTGGCGCCGAACTCCAACAAGACCGAGATCAAGATGGCCATCGAGTCCATCTTCAACGTCAAGGTGGACTCGGTGAACACGGCCAACCGCAAGGGCAAGACCCACCGCACCCGCACCGGGCTCGGTAAGTCCAAGGACACCAAGCGCGCGATCGTCACGCTGCGCGAGGGCAGCATCGACATCTTCGGCGACGTGGCGAACTGACACGGACACGGAAGGTAAAGGATCGACATGGGAATCCGTAAGTACAAGCCGACGACGCCGGGTCGCCGCGGCTCCTCCGTGGCCGACTTCGTCGAGATCACGCGCAGCGAGCCCGAGAAGTCCCTCGTTCGCCCGCTCCACAAGACCGGTGGTCGCAACAACAACGGCCGCGTCACCGCCCGCCACAAGGGCGGCGGCCACAAGCGCGCCTACCGCGTGATCGACTTCCGTCGTCACGACAAGGACGGCGTGCCCGCCAAGGTCGCTCACATCGAGTATGACCCTAACCGCACCGCGCGCATCGCCCTCCTGCACTACCGCGACGGCGAGAAGCGCTACATCATCGCCCCGAACAAGCTCTCCCAGGGCGACATCGTCGAGGCCGGTCCGAACGCGGACATCAAGCCCGGCAACAACCTCGCGCTGCGCAACATCCCTACCGGTACCGTTGTGCACGCCGTCGAGTTGCGCCCCGGCGGCGGCGCGAAGATCGCCCGCTCCGCCGGCACCTCCGTCCAGCTCGTCGCCAAGGAGGGCAAGTACGCCACGCTGCGCATGCCCTCCGGTGAGATCCGGATGGTCGAGGTCGCCTGCCGCGCCACGGTCGGCGAGGTCGGCAACGCCGAGCAGTCCAACATCAACTGGGGCAAGGCAGGCCGCATGCGCTGGAAGGGCGTCCGCCCGACCGTCCGCGGCGTCGTCATGAACCCGGTGGACCACCCGCACGGTGGTGGTGAGGGCCGCACCTCCGGTGGTCGCCACCCCGTCTCTCCGTGGGGCAAGCCCGAGGGCCGTACCCGTCGTCCCAACAAGTCCAGCGACCGCCTCATCGTGCGTCGTCGTCGGACCGGCAAGAAGCGCTGATAGGAGCCTGATATGCCGCGCAGTCTGAAGAAGGGTCCCTTCGTCGACGACCACCTGCAGAAGAAGGTGGACGCCCAGAACGAGAAGGGCACCAAGAACGTCATCAAGACCTGGTCCCGTCGTTCGGTCATCACGCCGGACTTCCTCGGACACACTTTCGCCGTCCACGACGGCCGGAAGCACGTCCCGGTCTTCATCACCGAGTCCATGGTGGGCCACAAGCTCGGCGAGTTCGCCCCGACCCGCACCTTCCGCGGGCACGTCAAGGACGACCGCAAGTCGCGCCGCTGACGCGCGGAGAGTTGAGAGGCAAAGAAGAACTATGGAAGCTAAGGCGCAGGCCAAGTACGTGCGCTGCACGCCGATGAAGGCTCGCCGCGTCGTGGACGTCGTCCGCGGCAAGCGCGCCGTCGAGGCCGTCAACGTGCTCCGTTTCGCCCCGCAGGCCGCTGCCGTGCCGGTGCGCAAGGTCATCGAGTCCGCGATCGCCAACGCCCGGTTCAAGGCCGAGGCCGCGGGAGAGCGGTTCGACGAGAACGATCTGTTCATCACCGAGGTGTTCGCCGACGAGGGCCCGACCCTCAAGCGGTTCCGCCCGCGGGCCCAGGGCCGCGCGAGCCGGATCCTCAAGCGCACCAGCCACATCACCGTTTACGTCGGCGACCGCGCCGACACCGCACGCAAGGAAGGAGCCCGGTAATGGGGCAGAAGGTCAACCCGACCGGGTTCCGCCTGGGCATCACCACGGACCACCGTTCGCGCTGGTTCGCGGACTCGACAAAGCCCGGTCAGCGCTACCGCGACTTCGTTGAGGAGGACGTCAAGATTCGCCGCCTCATGGCCGATGGCATGGAGCGGGCCGGCATCTCCAAGGTCGACATCGAGCGCACGCGCGACCGCGTCCGCGTCGACCTGCACACGGCGCGCCCGGGCATCGTCATCGGTCGCCGCGGCGCCGAGGCCGAGCGCCTGCGCGGCTCGCTGGAGAAGCTCACCGGCAAGCAGGTCCAGCTCAACATCCTTGAGGTCAAGAGCCCCGACCTGGACGCCCAGCTCGTCGCCCAGGGCATCGCCGAGCAGCTCGCCAGCCGCGTGTCCTTCCGCCGTGCGATGCGCAAGGGCATGCAGTCCGCCCTGCGCGCCGGCGCCAAGGGCATCCGCGTCCAGTGCTCCGGCCGTCTCGGCGGCGCGGAGATGAGCCGCTCCGAGTTCTACCGCGAGGGCCGCGTGCCGCTGCACACCCTGCGCGCGAACATCGACTACGGCTTCTACGAGGCCAAGACCACCTTCGGCCGTCTCGGCGTCAAGGTGTGGATCTACAAGGGCGACCTCACCGAGCGTGAGTTCGCCCGCCAGCAGGCCGAGTCCGCCCCGCGCGGCCGTGGGGGGCGCTCCGGCGACCGCCGCGGCGCGCGACGCGGCGAGCGCGGCGCGCGTCAGGGCGGCGAGCAGCAGGTCGAGCAGGCGCCGGCCACCGAGAAAGCTGCCGCCACGCAGGGAACGGAGGCCTGAGCCGTGCTCATCCCCCGCCGGACCAAGTTCCGCAAGCAGCACCGCCCGCACCGCTCGGGCATGTCCAAGGGCGGCAACCAGCTCGCCTTCGGTGATTTCGGCATCCAGGCCCTTGAGCCCGCCTACATCACCAACCGCCAGATCGAGGCGGCCCGTATCGCCATGACCCGCCACATCAAGCGTGGCGGCAAGGTGTGGATCAACATCTTCCCGGACCGCCCGCTGACCAAGAAGCCCGCCGAGACCCGCATGGGTTCCGGTAAGGGCGCCCCGGAGTGGTGGATCGCCAACGTCAAGCCCGGCCGCATCATGTTCGAGCTCGGGGGCGTCCCCGAGGAGCTCGCCCGTGAGGCCATGCGCCGCGCGATGCACAAGCTCCCGATGAAGACCCGTTTCGTGACTCGTGAGGGTGGTGACGTCTGATGGCTATCGGATCCCAGGGGCTGACCCCCGCCGACCTCGACGGCATGGACAACGAGCGCCTCGCTGAGGAGCTCACCAAGGCGAAGGCCGAGCTGTTCAACCTCCGGTTCGCCTCGGCGACCGGCCAGCTCGAGGACCACGGCCGGCTCAAGGCGGTGCGTCGCGACATCGCCCGTATCTACACCATCGTGCGCGAGCGTGAGCTCGGCATCCGTACCGCTCCGAGCAGCCAGGAGTCCAAGTGAGCGAGCAGACCACCAGTACCGAGGCCGCCCCCGAGCGCAACCAGCGCAAGGTCCGCCGCGGCTACGTCGTCTCCGACAAGATGGACAAGACCATCGTCGTCCTCGTTGAGGAGCGCTACAAGCACTCCCTGTACGGCAAGGTCATCCGTCGGTCCAAGAAGGTCAAGGCCCACGACGAGAACAACACGGCCGCCGTCGGCGACCTCGTCTCGATCATGGAGACCCGTCCGCTGAGCGCCACCAAGCACTGGCGCCTCGTGGAGATCATCGAGAAGGCCAAGTGACCTCCCGCTGATCAACAGCATCACGACGCCGCGGCGCCCGCACCCAGCGGGCCGCCGCGGCGCCGTCGTCCCCCGAGCGAGACCGGTCGAAAATAAGAGCGAAACCGGTCCGACGGGAGGCCGGCCATCAGAACACGGGCCGCAGGCCCCCGGATTGACGCTCATGGGTGGTCAGCAGCGCCGTGATTGGAGGAGCGTCGCGCGCCGACGGCGGCAGCGCGTCCCAGATGCGGCGCACCGCCGCGCGGGCGTCCCTCAGATCCTCGGGAGTCAGCCGCAGCATGTCGAAACCGGCGTCGCGGATCGCCTCCTCCCGGGCGGCCCGGCGCCGCAACTCGCCGTCGGGATCCTCCGCGAGCTTCACCTCGCCGTCGACCTCCAGGAGAAGACGGATGAGCAGCCACCCGAGATCCGCGAAGTACGCGCGACCGTCGGCCCCGCGCACGGCCAGCTGCACCTGCGGGGCGGTGATGCCCGAGGCCAGGCACAGGCGCCGGGCCTCGGACTCCCACACCGACTGGCTCATCGCGGTCGCGGCGAGCACGACCGCCTGGGCGCGCCGATAGCCCCGCTGACCCGTCCACTCCTCCAACCGCGCGAGCAGCCGACGCCGCAGCCGGGCGCACGCCGCCTCGATCCGGCGCCGGTGATCCCACGGGCGCTCGCCCGCGCCCACCGCGACGGCGAAGAGGGAATCGACGACGGCCAGCGCGCGATCGGGCTGAAGGAAGCGGGCGCAATCGAGGATCGTGCGCTCCAGGCCGGTGACCCGCAGCCCGCCGAGGTCGACGACGTCGCGCTCGTCCAGCGGCATGTGGTGACGCACGATCGGCCTGGCCTCGAGGAGCCGACGGCGCTCGGCCCGCGAGGCGTCGCGCGATGAGACCCGCCCGGGGTGGCGCGGGCCCGATATGCGCCGGAGACCGCCGGGCTTCCAGGAGGTCACGAGATGGATCGTATGAGCCTCGGACAACGCTCTCGCCCCGTGGATGCGCGCGGCGGCCTCCTGGCAGACGACGCCGTTAAGCCCCTCCGCGCCACAGGACTCGATGATCGCCTCCCTCGCTCGGGAGCATGTGCGCCAGTGGGGCTCGTCCGGGTCGGTGCGGATCACGGTCCCGCGGCGTATCGCCTGGATCGCGCCGGTCTCGCGATCCGACTGGGAGCCCAATGCGCTGGGGTGGGGGAGGGGGATGTGGTTGAAATCATCGGTGGTGTGCATCTCTCAAGCGTCGCCGCTGAGGCTCGCTCATGAAAGGGGGCTGGGAAATCTGTGGAAAACCGACCGGTCTCGCTCGTGATTTCGACCGGTCTCGGTGGGAGGGGGAGGCTGGTGAGGAAGGGCACAGGGGCCTGAGGGGGCCTGTGGTATCCGGCGCCTTAGGCGCTGCACTAGGCTGGGAGAGTTGCGTGCGCCCTCGGCGCGCCCATCAGAGACCCCGCGCTCCTGCGCCTGTGTCTGATGGGACCCACGCCTCGTGGACTCCTCCCGCCCCCGGGCCGGGGGAGCAGCGCGCAAGAACGCCAAGAACGTTCGGCAAGGCTCGGGGGGACCCGAGAACCGGCTCGACGAAGGAGAACACCCTATGATCCAGCAGGAGTCGCGACTGAAGGTCGCCGACAACACCGGTGCCAAGGAGATCCTGTGCATCCGTGTGCTCGGCGGCTCGGGTCGGCGCTATGCGGGCATCGGCGACACGATCGTCGCCACTGTCAAGGACGCGGTCCCGGGCGGCAGCGTCAAGAAGGGCGACGTCGTCAAGGCGGTCGTCGTCCGCGCCCGCAAGGAGCGCCGTCGTCCGGACGGCTCGTACATCCGCTTCGATGAGAACGCGGCCGTCATCCTCAAGAACAACGATGGGGAGCCGCGCGGCACGCGCATCTTCGGCCCCGTCGGCCGTGAGCTTCGCGAGAAGAAGTTCATGCGCATCGTCTCGCTCGCCATGGAGGTGATCTGAATATGGCACGCATCAAGAAGGGCGACCAGGTCATCGTCATCGCGGGCAAGGACAAGGGCAAGACCGGCCGCGTCCTGGAAGTGATCAAGGACACCGATCGCGTCGTCGTCGAGGGCGTCCAGCGCGTCACCAAGCACGTCAAGGTCGGGCAGTCCGCCCAGGGTGCCCGCACCGGCGGCATTGAGACCGTCGAGGCCCCGATCCACATCTCGAACGTGATGCCGATCGACCCCCAGACCAAGAAGCGCACCCGCGTCGGCTTCCGCGTTGAGGAGGGCGTGCGGCCCAACGGCCGCAAGCGCACCGTTCGCGTCCGCTACGCCAAGGCGAGCGGGAAGGACCTCTGATGAGCGACAAGATCACCCCCCGTCTCAAGACCAAGTACGCCGAGGAGGTGCTCCCCGCCCTCCGCGAGGAGTTCAAGCACTCCAATGTCATGGAGATCGGCCGCATCTCCAAGGTCGTCGTCAACATGGGTGTGGGCGAGGCCGCTCACGACTCCAAGATGATCGAGGGCGCCGTTCGCGACCTGGCCGCCATCACCGGCCAGAAGCCCCAGATCACGAAGGCCCGCAAGTCCATCGCGCAGTTCAAGCTGCGCGAGGGCCAGCCGATCGGCGCGCACGCCACGCTGCGCGGCGACCGCATGTGGGAGTTCCTCGACCGCCTCATCTCGATCTCGCTGCCCAGGATCCGCGACTTCCGCGGAATGAGCCCCAAGCAGTTCGATGGCAACGGCAACTACACCTTCGGTCTCACGGAGCAGGCTGTGTTCCACGAGATCGACCAGGACTCGATCGACCGCGTCCGTGGCATGGACATCACCATCGTGACCACGGCCAAGACCGATGAGGAGGCCCGCTCGCTGCTCGCGCGGCTCGGCTTCCCCTTCAAGGAGAAGTGACATGGCGAAGACCGCTCTCATCCAGAAGGCGAACCGGAAGCCGAAGTTCGGTGTTCGTGCCTACACGCGCTGCCAGCGCTGCGGCCGCCCGCACTCGGTGTACCGCAAGTTCGGCCTGTGCCGTATCTGCCTGCGGGAGATGGCCCTTGGTGGCGAGCTCCCCGGCGTGAGCAAGTCCAGCTGGTAAGAACTTACGTCGCAGGTCCGACGAGGAAACCACGACGAGGAAGGGCCAAGGCCCACTCATGACTATGACAGACCCGATCGCAGACATGCTGACCCGTCTGCGCAATGCAAACAGCGCCTACCACGACACCGTCTCGATGCCGTCGAGCAAGCTCAAGGTCAACATCGCCGCGATGCTGAAGACCGAGGGCTACATCGCCGACTACGAGGTCACGGACGCCGAGGTCGGCAAGACGCTCACGCTGAGCCTCAAGTACGGAGCCAACCGCCAGCGGGCCATCCAGGGCCTCAAGCGGATCTCCAAGCCCGGCCTGCGCGTCTACGCGAAGTCCACGAACCTGCCCAAGGTCCTCGGCGGCCTGGGGGTGGCCATCCTGTCCACCTCCTCCGGCCTCCTGACCGACCGCCAGGCTGAGAACAAGGGCGTCGGCGGGGAAGTCCTCGCCTACGTCTGGTGAGAGAAAGGAACGGAGGGAACACCATGTCGCGTATTGGACGACTCCCCGTTCCGGTTCCCGCCGGAGTGGACGTCACGATTAACGGCAACGAGGTGACCGTCAAGGGCCCCAAGGGCACCCTGAGCCGCGTCATCTCCGCGCCCCTGAGCGTGACCAAGCAGGATGACGGCACGATCCTCGTGACCCGTCCCAACGACGAGCGCCGCTCGCGCTCGCTCCACGGCCTGTCCCGCACGCTCATCAACAACATGGTCATCGGCGTCACCGAGGGCTTTGTCAAGAACCTTGAGATCGTCGGGACCGGTTACCGCGTCGCCGCCAAGGGCTCGGCCATCGAGCTCTTCCTCGGCTTCTCGCACACCGTCGTCGTCGAGCCCCCCGAGGGCATCACCTTCACGGTGGACGGAAACCTGAAGCTCGCCGTCTCCGGCATCTCCAAGGAGCAGGTCGGCGAGGTCGCCGCGAACATCCGCAAGATCCGCCCGCCGGAACCCTACAAGGGCAAGGGCGTGCGCTACGCCGGCGAGAACGTGCGCCGCAAGGTCGGAAAGGCTGGTAAGTGACCATGGCTTACTCGATCAAGAGGGGCAAGTCCAAGGCGATCGCCCGCAAGATCCGCCACCAGCGCGTGCGCAAGCACGTCAATGGCACGCCCGAGCGGCCGCGCCTCGTCGTCACCCGCTCCAACCGCCACATGGTCGCCCAGGTCATCGACGACACCATCGGCCACACCCTGTGCTCCGCCTCGACCCTCGAGGAGGCCTGCAAGGGTGTCGAGGGCCACAAGGTCGGGGCCGCCCGCAAGGTCGGCGAACTCGTTGCCGAGCGCGCCAAGGCCCTGGGCATCGAGGCGGTCGTCTTCGACCGCGGTGGAAACAAGTACCACGGCCGCGTCGCCGCCGTCGCTGACGGCGCCCGCGAGGGCGGCCTGGCGCTCTGAGCGCTGAGACGACGAGAAAGCAAAGGAGAATCTGATGGCTGCACCGCAGCGAGACAGGTCCGCGTCGTCCGACGGCTCGGCCCGCAACGACGAGAACCGTGGCGAGAGCCGCGGCCGTCGTGACCGCAATGACCGCCGTGACCGCAACTCCGGCCGCGGCAACGACGACAAGTACATTGAGCGCGTCGTCACCATCAACCGCGTGTCCAAGGTCGTCAAGGGCGGCCGCCGCTTCACCTTCACGGCGCTGGTCGTCGTCGGTGACGGCGAGGGCACGGTCGGAGTCGGCTACGGCAAGGCGAAGGAGGTGCCCGCCGCGATCGCCAAGGCCGTGGAGTTCGCGAAGAAGAACTTCTTCCGCGTCCCGATGATCCGCCGCACCATCCCCCACCTGGTTCAGGGAGAGGACTCCGCCGGAGTCGTCCTCCTGCGCCCGGCCTCCCCCGGAACCGGTGTTATCGCCGGCGGCCCGGTGCGCGCCGTGCTGGACTGCGCCGGCATCCACGACATCCTGTCGAAGTCGCTCGGCTCCTCGAACGCGATCAACATCGTCCACGCGACGGTCGACGCGCTCAAGAAGCTTGAGCAGCCCGAGACGGTTGCCGCCCGCCGCGGTCTTCCCCTGGAGGACGTCGCCCCGCAGTCCATGCTGCGGGCCCGCGCCGAGGGAGAGGCTGAGAAGCGCGCCGAGGCGGAGAAGAAGGAGGCCGAGAAGGCCGCTGAAGGAGTGGAGGCGTGATGGCTGACACCAAGACCGCGAGCACGAAGCAGCTCAAGGTGACCCAGGTCCGCTCCGGCATCGGTGGCACCCACCGCCAGCGCGAGACCCTTAAGTCCCTCGGCCTGCGCAAGATCCGCCAGTCCACTGTTCGCGAGGACACCCCCACCGTGCGCGGCATGATCGCGACGGTGCACCACCTCGTGACCGTTGAGGAGGTCTGAGATGGCAGACACCAAGAAGGCCTCTGAGAAGGCCGCCGAGAACGCCGCTGAGTCCGGGACGGAGAAGGTGCGCGTCGTCAAGTTGCACCACCTCCGCCCCGCCCCGGGCGCCAAGAAGGCCAAGACCCGCGTGGGTCGCGGTGAGGGCTCCAAGGGCAAGACGGCCGGTCGTGGCACCAAGGGCACGAAGGCCCGCTACCAGGTGCGCCCCGGCTTCGAGGGCGGTCAGATGCCGCTGCACATGCGCCTGCCCAAGCTCCGCGGGTTCCGCAACCCGAACCGCGTGGAGTTCCAGCCGGTCAACGTCGGCCGCATCGCCGAGCTGTTCCCCTCGGGCGGGACGGTCACGGTTGCCGACCTCGTGGCCGCTGGCGCCGTGCGCCACGGGCACCTGGTCAAGGTCCTCGGCGGCGGGGATGTCTCCGTCAAGCTGACGGTCAAGGCGGATGCTTGGTCGGCCTCCGCCAAGGAGAAGATCGAGGCCGCTGGCGGCACGATCGAGCTCTCCGAGGACTGATCAGAGAACTGATCCGCTCCAAGCGAGCAAGGCAAGGCCCCGGTGAGGGCGGGCTTCGGCCCACCTCACCGGGGCCTCGTGCTGCGCTCGGGCCAGGCGCGGCCCCGCGGGCGCGGTCCCTGGGGCGGACGCGGCCCCACGGGCGGGGGAGGAGCGACTGGCGCGCCTGAACCGGTCTCGTTCGTCATTTCGACCGGTCTCGCTCCTGTTTTCGACCGGTCTCGCTCGTCATTTCGACCGGTCTCGGCGGGGGGAGGGGAGGGGCGGGGAAGCCGGCGCGTGACGCACGCCTTGCCTTCCGAAACCGTCACGGCGTCGAAGGGGGGCCCTGCTCCGGGGTAGTGTGAGCCAGGCGCGCGCCTGCGCGTCCGCCGTCGGGCCCGCCTCAGGGCCAGTCGACGCCGATTCCCCGAGCCCACAGGAGACCGCGTGCTCAGCGCCTTCGTCCAGGCATTCAAGACGCCTGACCTGAGGAGGAAGCTCCTCTTCACCCTCGGCATCATGGCCCTGTTCCGCCTGGGATCGGTCCTGCCGACGCCGGGCGTGAGCCTGCGGAACGTCCAGACCTGCGTCGGCCAGGCCGATGACGCGAGCCTGCTGAGCCTCATCAACATCTTCTCCGGCGGCGCCCTGCTGCAGTTGAGCGTCTTCGCGCTGGGGATCATGCCCTACATCACGGCCTCCATCATCATTCAGCTCCTGCGCGTGGTCATCCCCCGCTTCGAGGAGCTCCACAAGGAGGGCCAGTCCGGCACCGCCAAGCTCACCGAGTACACCCGCTACCTGACCATCGGCCTGGGCGTCCTGCAATCCGCCACGATCGTGGCCACGGCCGCCAACGGCCAGCTCTTCCCCACCTGCAACGTCTCCGTCATCCCGAGCAGCAGCCCGGTCACCCTCGCCCTCATGATCGTCACCATGACCGCCGGCACCGGCCTGATCATGTGGCTCGGCGAGCTCATCACCGACCGCGGCATCGGCAACGGCATGTCGCTGCTCATCTTCACCTCGATCGTCGCGCGCTTCCCGCAGAACCTCGGCTCGGTCCTCACCGGCAGCGGCGGCGTCTCCAAGTTCGCCATCGTCATCGCCGTCATCCTGGTGGCCACGGTCGCCGTCGTCTTCGTGGAGCAGGGCACTCGGCGCATCCCGGTGCAGTACGCCAAGAGGATGATCGGGCGGCGCCAGTACGGCGGCTCCACCACCTACATCCCCATCAAGATCAACACGGCGAACGTCATCCCCGTCATCTTCGCCTCCTCCATCCTGGCCATGCCCCAGCTCATCTCCCAGTTCGCCCGGAACAGCTCCTGGGCCGCCTGGGTGGGGCAGAACCTGCGTCAGACGGACACGATCTACCTCGTCGCCTACGGCCTGCTCATCCTCTTCTTCACCTTCTTCTACACGGCGATCACCTTCAACGCC
Source organism: Actinomyces sp. zg328 (assembly GCF_009829635.1). NCBI lineage: Bacteria > Bacillati > Actinomycetota > Actinomycetes > Actinomycetales > Actinomycetaceae > Actinomyces > Actinomyces sp. zg328. Next base: position 17,103 of record NZ_VWPE01000008.1, on the reverse strand, counting down.
GAGGAGATCGCGGACAACATGAAGAAGTACGGCGGCTTCATCCCCGGCATCCGCGCGGGCGAGCCCACCGTGAAGTACCTCTCCTACGTCATCAACCGGGTGACCGTCGTCGGCTCGATCTACCTCGTGATCCTCGCGCTGGTGCCCACCCTGGCGGTCATCGAGTTGGGGCTGTCGCAGTCCCTGCCCTTCGGCGGCACGACTATCCTCATCATGGTGGGAGTCGGCCTCCAGACCGTCAAGGAGATCAACTCCCAGCTCCAGCAGCGACACTACGAAGGGTTCCTCTCATGAGCGCACGCATGGTCCTCCTCGGCCCCCCCGGGGCGGGCAAGGGCACCCAGGCGGCCCGCATCAGCGAGCGCCTGTCCATCCCCGCGATCTCCACCGGCGACATCTTCCGCGCCAACGTGGCCGGCGCCACCGAGCTCGGCCTCAAGGCCAAGGAGTACATGGACAAGGGCGAGTACGTCCCCGACTCGGTCACCAACGCCATGGTCGCCGACCGCATCGCCGCCGACGACGCCGCCTCCGGCTTCCTCCTCGACGGCTACCCGCGCACCGAGGCCCAGGTCCACGAGCTCGACTCCATGCTGGCCGCCAAGGGCCTCGCCCTCGACGTCGTCCTGGAGATCACCGCCGACTCCGAGGTGGTCGTCGAGCGGCTCCTCAAGCGCGCCACCGAGCAGAACCGCGCCGACGACACCGAGCCGGTCATCCGGCGCCGCCTGGAGGTCTACGCCGAGCAGACCGAGCCGCTGGCCGCCCTCTACGAGGCCAAGGGCCTCCTCGTGCGCGTCGACGGTATCGGCGACATTGACGAGGTCACCGAGCGCATCATGACGGCCCTTGCCTCCGCGGGCGTCAGGGCCTGAGCGAGCAATCCTCAGTGGCGCGGGACCGGTCGGGCCCGCGCCACTGCCTGCCAGAGAGGGGGCGCGCGGTGCTGGCGCGCGAGCAGATCGAGATCAAGACCCCGGACCAGGTCCGGCTCATGCGGCGAGCGGGCCTCGTCGTCGCCGATATCCACGCCGCCCTGAGGGAGGCGGTCCGCCCGGGGGTGAGCACCGCCGAGCTCGACGCCGTGTGCGCTGCGACCATCGAGGCTGCCGGCGCCCACTCGAATTTCCTGGGCTACCACGACTACCCGGCCACGGTGTGCGTCTCGGTTAATGACGAGGTCGTTCACGGCATCCCCGGGCCGCGAGTCCTCAAGGAGGGCGACCTCGTCACCTTCGACTGCGGCGCCTACATCCTCGACGGCGGCCAGCAGTGGCACGGCGACGCGGCCTTCACCACCGTGGTCGGCGGCGAGTACGCCTCGGCCTCCGATCGGCTCCTGGACACCACCACCCGGCAGGCCCTGTGGGAGGCGATCGCCGCCGTCGCCCGGGCGGCCGCGGGCCGGACGAGCGGGCGCGCCGCGAGACTCAACGCCATTGGCGACGCCGTCGAGGCCACCGTGGACCGCGCCCTGGCCCAGGCCGCCGGTCAGGGCCATCCCGAGGCCCGGCTCGGCATCCTCCAGGAGTACGTCGGCCACGGTATCGGCACCGCCATGCACCAGGCCCCCGACGTCCTCAACTACTCGATCAAGCGCAAGGGGCCCAAGCTGCGCCCCGGCATGGTGCTGGCCATTGAGCCGATGCTCACCTCCGGCGGGCCCGAGGTCCGCGAGCTCGACGACGGCTGGACCGTCGTCACCCAGGACGGCTCGCGCGCCGCCCAGTGGGAGCACACCGTCGCGATCGTGCCCGGGGGGGTGTGGGTGCTCACCGCCCCCGACGGCGGGGCCGAGGGCCTGGCGCCCTTCGGCATCGAGCCCCGCCCCCTGGCCGAGCGCGGCTGATCGCGTCGCGTCCCGCCCGCCGCCGTCGAGCGCGTTGGCCGATGTGTTCGGGAACACCGGCCGGGAGCCCCTTCCCGCGTGGTGGCGCGGTATCGAGGTGTCGTATCGTTGGCCCTCGGTGCGTCTACCGTTCCTGACCCGAGCCCTCCGGCCGGGCCGGGGCGCGCGCCCAACCGGCGGCGTCGTCGCCGGAGAACTCGAGCGAGAAAACCGACGGAGGAACATGGCAAAGAAGGACGGCGTCATCGAGGTCGAGGGATCGGTCGTCGAGGCCCTTCCGAACGCGATGTTCCGGGTGGAGTTGAGCAACGGGCACGTCGTGCTCGCGCACATCTCCGGAAAGATGCGGCAGCACTACATCCGCATCCTCCCCGAGGACCGCGTCGTCGTGGAGATGAGTCCCTACGACCTCCAGCGCGGCCGCATCGTCTATCGGTACAAGTGACAAGTCGGCCCCCGGGCCGGCGGAGGACAATCATGAAGGTCAAGCCGAGCGTCAAGAAGATCTGTGACAACTGCAAGGTGATTCGTCGCCACGGCCGTGTCATGGTCATCTGCGAGAACCCGCGGCACAAGCAGCGCCAGGGCTGAGGCCCCGCGCACCGGCCACGCGAGCCGTGGCCACCGATCAGCGCCCACCCCAGCGATAGCGCCGGCCTGAACGGCCGGCGCCCCGCAACCCCCGGTTCCTGGAGGCCGGGGCCGCCCCAAGGGGGCGGGGGAGGTGGGTGACGACCTCCGGGAGCACACAGGAGAACCACCACCGTGGCACGCATTTCCGGCGTCGACCTCCCCCGCGAGAAGCGGGTCGAGGTCGCGCTTACCTACATCTTCGGGATCGGCCGCACTCGCGCGGACGAGACCCTCAAGGCAACGGGGGTCAACCCCGACACTCGCGTCAAGGACCTCACCGAGGACGAGCTCGTGGCCCTGCGCGGCCACATCGACTCCAACTACCGGGTGGAGGGCGATCTGCGCCGCGAGGTGCAGGCCGACATCCGTCGCAAGGTCGAGATCGGCTGCTACCAGGGTCTGCGCCACCGCCGTCACCTCCCGGTGCACGGCCAGCGCACCAAGACCAACGCGCGCACCCGCAAGGGCCCCAAGCGCACCGTGGCCGGCAAGAAGAAGGCCAAGTAAGCAGTTGAGCCGCGGTCCGGGCGCCGATGCCCACCGCGCGACCCGATCTTGAGAAGAAGAAGGAAGAATGCCTCCGAAGACCCGCACCGCCGTGCGCAAGCCGCGTCGTAAGGACCGGAAGAACGTCACTCACGGCAACGCCTACATCAAGTCCACCTTCAACAACACCATCGTGTCCCTCACGGACCCGCAGGGCGCCGTCATCGCCTGGGCCTCCTCCGGCCAGGTCGGCTTCAAGGGCTCCCGCAAGTCGACTCCCTACGCCGCCCAGCTCGCTGCCGAGGCCGCCGCGCGCCGCGCCCAGGAGCACGGCATGAAGAAGGTCGACGTCTTCGTCAAGGGCCCCGGCTCCGGCCGTGAGACCGCGATCCGCTCCCTCCAGGCCGCCGGTCTTGAGGTTGGCTCCATCACGGACGTCACCCCCCAGGCGCACAACGGCTGCCGCCCCCCGAAGCGTCGCCGCGTCTGAGACGACCGGTCCGACGGCGCCCCGCCTCCCAGCGCGGCGGGCGCCGTCGGCCCGTGAATCGCCCCGCCGCGCGGGGCCGCCGCCCCGGCAGTTGAGGGCCCAGCGGCGACAACCATGAGGAACGGCGTCATATAGCGGGCGCCGCGACGAAAGGAAACCGACAGTGCTCATCGCACAGCGTCCCACTCTCACCGAGGAGGTCGTCGAGGAGAACCGCCGCGCGCGGTTCATCATCGAGCCCCTCGAGCCCGGCTTCGGCTACACACTGGGCAACTCCCTGCGCCGCACACTGCTGTCGTCCATCCCGGGCGCGGCGGTCACCTCCGTGCGCATCGACGGGGTCCCCCACGAGTTCCGCACGATCCCCGGGGTCAAGGAGGATGTCGCCCAGATCATCCTCAACATCAAGGAGATCGTCCTCTCCAGTGAGAACGATGAGCCGGTCGTCATGTACCTGCGCAAGTCCGGCCCGGGAGCCGTCACCGCCGGTGACATCACCCCGCCTGCCGGCGTCGAGGTCCACAACCCCGAGCTGGTCATCGCGACCCTCAACGAGAAGGGCAAGTTGGAGATCGAGCTGACCGTCGAGCGCGGCCGCGGCTACGTCTCGGCCAACCAGAACAAGGACCCGAACGCGGAGATCTCCCGGATCCCGGTCGACTCCATCTACTCGCCGGTCAAGAAGGTCTCCTACGCCGTCGAGGCCACCCGTGTCGAGCAGCGCACCGACTTCGACCGACTCATCGTCGACGTTGAGACGAAGGCCTCCATCACGCCCCGTGACGCGCTCGCCTCGGCGGGCAAGACCCTCGTCGAGCTCTTCGGCCTGGCCCGCGAGCTCAACGTCGAGGCCGAGGGCATCGAGGTGGGCCCGTCGCCCATGGACCAGGCCCTCCAGCAGGACCTCGCCCTCATGATCGATGAACTGGACCTCCAGGCGCGCTCCTCCAACGCCCTCAAGCGCGAGGGCATCCACACGGTCGGCGAACTCGTCTCGCGCAGCGAGGCGGACCTGCTCGACATCCGCAACTTCGGTGCCAAGTCGATCTCCGAGATCAAGGACAAGCTTGCCGAGTTGGGCCTGTCCCTCAAGGGATCCCCCCTCGATTACCTCGCCGAGGACGACTACACCAACCCCACCTTCAGCGACGAGCAGGCCTGAGCCCCGGCTCGTCACGATCTAGGAGACAACAATGCCTCGCCCCACCAAGGGACCCCGCCTGGGCGGCTCCGCCCAGCACGAGCGCCACCTGCTGGCCAACCTCGCCCGGCAGCTCTTCATCCACGAGTCCATCACGACGACGGAGGCCCGCGCCCGCCGCCTGCGCCCCTACGCCGAGAAGCTCATCACCAAGGGCAAGCGTGGGGACCTCCACGCCCGCCGCACCGTGATGAAGAAGATCACGGACAAGTACGCCGTGTACCGCCTCTTCGAGGAGATCGCCCCGAAGATGGAGGGCCGCGACGGCGGCTACACCCGCATCATCAAGACCGCCCCCCGCAAGGGTGACAACGCCCCCATGGCCGTCATCTCCCTCGTGCTTGAGCCGGTGGCCAAGAAGGCCGTCGTCGAGGACGCGGTCAAGACCGCCAAGTCCGCCGCGAAGAAGGCCGCGCAGGACGCTGTCGCCGAGGCCAAGGGTGATGAGGCCGCGGACGCCAAGACCGAGGCCCCCGCCGCGAAGGAGGCTGGCGCGAAGACTGAGAAGGTCGCGTTCGCCGGCGCCGTCCGCGTCGACGAGGGCTCCGCCGACGCTCCCGACGACGAGCACCGCATCAAGGGCAACGAGGACTCGATGAAGTACCACGTCCCCGGCTCGCGCTGGTACGACGCCACGGTCGCCGAGGTCTGGTTTGCCACCGTGGAGGAGGCCGAGGCTGCCGGCTTCGCCCCCGCCGGTGGCGCGGCCGCGCAGAAGGTCGACGCCTGAGGCGCACGAATGTGATTCGTGTCGCATAGACATGGAGGGCTGGGGTCCGTGAGGTCCCCAGCCCTCCATTATTTCGCGGAATCTCGCTGACCTGCGGTGGCGCGCGACTACGTGACGGGGATGTGATTCGCCAGTTATTCCGTGACGTGGGCGAGACATCCGCCTCTGAATCCGTTAGTTTGGACATGTGACCGCGTCTAAGGCGCGGTGTGCCCAGATCAGCCAACCAGTCCCTTATTCGCACGAGGAGAGTCATGAGACGGTCTTCCGCTCTGGCCGCCGGCGCGCTCGTCGCCGCAGGCGCCTTCGTTCCCGCCGCCGTGAGCACGCAAGCTCAAGCCGCTGATTCCGACAACATCAAGGTGACCGACGTCAAGGTCACCTCCGAGGCCCGCCAGCGCCCGGTCAACGGCGTCGCCGTCGAGGCCTGGGACAAGGTGAGCCTCCAGGCCAAGTGGGAGGCCACCGCCCCCAAGGCCGGGAACTCCTTCACCGTCAAGCTCGGCGACGGCCTGGAGTGGTCCGGATCGCTCGGCTTTGACCTCCTCGACCAGAACGGCTCCGACGTCGGCAACTGCACGTTCACCGTCGGCTCTCAGGACATGACCTGCACCCTGACCGCCGGCGCGGAGAAGTGGGACAAGCTCACCAACGGCACCCTCATCGCTCAGGCCCAGATCAACAACAAGGGCATCGGCCTCAAGCAGAGCACCGTCAAGGTGGGCCCGACCACCGCGCCCATCGTCTTCGGCGACTCCAACGGCGACGGCACCTGCGACACCGGCTGCGACGGCGTCAAGCCCAACTACCCCGAGCCCAACCCCTTCAAGTCCGGCTGGTTCAACGGCGTCAACGACCAGGGCAAGTACGTTTTCATGTGGGAGGTGCGCGCCCAGAACACCGGCGGCGCCAAGAACACCCACTGGGTCGTCAAGGACCCGGGCGCCACCTATGTCGCCAACTCCGTCCTGTGCACCACCGGCTCCTGGCAGGAGGGCAAGGGCGTGGCCAACGTGAAGGTCGCCCCCGGCTGGCCCCAGGAGCAGGTCGAGTTCGACGCCCCCTCCGCTGAGGCGGTGTGCCGCGTCCGCTTCTACACCACGACCGAGCCCACGAAGGCCGCCCAGGCCAACACCGCCACGGTGAACGGCCAGACCTACTCGCGCAGCGGCATCACCGCCACCGAGGCCGGCTCCGGCAACGCGCTGGGCGGCAAGAACCCCGCCCCGGCGCCGAGCCCCAAGACGACCACGCCGTCCGCGGCGCCGTCGGCTTCCGAGAGTGCGACGCCGGCTCCGACGCCGTCGGCTTCCGAGAGTGCGACGCCGGCTCCGACGCCGTCGGCCTCTGAGAGCGCCACGCCGTCTGCGGCGCCGTCCGCCCCCGAGACCACGGTGCCGGCCCCGACGCCGTCGGCCTCCGAGAGCGCGGCGCCCTCCGACCCCGCGCTGCCCACCGTCCCGGCCACCACCCAGGCCGCCGCTCCGCGGGTCACCCCGCAGCAGCCCGGCCCCCAGGCCCCGAAGGACCCTGCCGCCCCCACTGCCCCGGCCACCACCCAGGCCGCTGCCGCGGCGCCCGGCCCGCAGCAGCTCGGCACCCAGGCCCCCAAGAGCCACGCCGTTCCCGCGGCCCCGGCTAACAGCCAGCCGACGTCGAAGCCCTCGCTGGCGAAGACCGGTGCCAGCATCCTGGTGCCGGCGCTCATCGCGGGCGCCGTCATCGGCGGCGGCGTCGTCCTGGTTCGTCGCGGACGCCGCGCCTGATCCACACCCGGTCCCGGCCAGTGAAAACTGACCCGGACTGAGACGAGGGGCCCACCCGGACCATCCGGGTGGGCCCCTCGCGTTTGCGCTGGCGGGCGGGTTCTCATGCCTGCGTTGGCGGGCGGGCCCTCGGGCGGGCGGTCCGGCCGAGGGGCCCGCCCGCCGGGCGCGGGAGCCGCCGGGCGCGGTTGGGCTCAGGGGCGAGCCATGGTCCAGCAGCGCGCCCCGCCGGTCATCCCCGCCTCATTGGGCACCACGACGACGTCGTCGCCCATGCGGGTGAGTTGGAGCGCCGTGATCCTCCGGGAGTTACCGCCCCCGAGGTAAAGGCGGTCCCACAGGTACATGGGGCGCAGGCCGTCGACGACGTGGCGCACCCTGCGCGACCAATGGGCGTCGCCCAGGCGCAGCCTCTCGTGCTCACCGATGTAGTCGTCGTAGGTGAGGCCCCAGCGGACGGGGCCCTGGGAGACCTCGACATGCGGGGCCAGGACGCCGTTGTCGAAGACCGCGTTTCCCAGGCCCGTCCCCAGGGTCACGATCATCTCAAGGCCGTGGCCGGTGACGACTCCGGCGCCGGCGACCTCCGCGTCATTGAGGATGAGCGAGGGCAGGCCGAGGCGCTGCGCGATGGCCGCGCCCATGTCGAAGCGGTGCCACGCCTCGGCGAGCTCGGGGAGCACCTTGGATCGCGGGCCGTCCTTCGTGATGTAGTGCGGGGTGGCGACGACGACGCCGTGGCGGATCATCCCCGGCATCCCCACCGTCACCCGGTCGGCCCGGGGCAGCTGCTCGGCGAGGCCGGCGATCGTCTCGACCAGCTTCGACGGGGGGAGCGGGTAGGGGGTGGGCGTGCGCACGGCGCGAGAGCAGATGGTCCCCTCGGCGTCGAGGACGGAGGCCTTGATGCCGCCGCCCCCGCAGTCGACGGACAACGTGGTCACTGAGGAAGGACTGGGATGACTCGCTTGGCTCGCCTGGCTCGGGGCCCCGGGATTCGTGCTCACGGGGACGACGCTACCTCCAAGGTAGGGACGACGCCCCGAGTTGGCCGGGCCGGGGCCGGGGCCGGGGTCGGGCAGCGGGGCGGTGGGGCGGCCTGCTCGGGAAGCGCTCGCGCCGTGGTCGAATAGGGGCATGGAGGAGTCCAAGGAGCTAAGCGGCGACGACGCGCTGGTGCGCGTGCGGCTGGATCTGGCCTATGACGGCGCGGGATTCGCGGGCTGGGCCGCGCAGCCGGGCCTGCGCACCGTGGAGGGGGTGCTCACCGAGGCGCTCGGCACGGTGCTGCGCGTGCCCGTGCGGCTGACCGTCGCGGGGCGGACGGATGCGGGCGTTCACGCCGCGGCCCAGGTCGCGCACTTCGATGTCGCCCCGGCGGCCTGGCGGGCGCTCCCCGGCCGCTCCGACCGGGCGCCCGGGCAGGCGCTGCTCACCCGGCTGGCCGGTGTCCTGGCCCGCGAGGCGCGCGAGAGCGCCGCTAATGCGAGAGGCGGGACCGCGCCCAGGGGGACGAGCGACATCGTCGTGAGCGGGGCTCGCGAGGCCCCCGAGGGCTTTGACGCGCGCTTCTCCGCCACCGAGCGCGCCTACCGCTACCGGATCGCCGATGGCGGCCCCGCAGCCGGGTCGCGGGACCCCTGGCGGCGGGGGAGCGTGCTGTGGATCCCCGAGGCCCTCGACGTCGGGGCCATGCGCCGCGCCGCCGCGCCATTGCTCGGCGAGCACGACTTCCTCGGCTACTGCAAGCCCCGGGAGGGCGCCACCACGATCCGGACGCTCAAGCGCCTGGAGTGGTCGCGCGTCCCCGCTGGCGCCACCGGCCGCGAGGGGGCCGATGAGGGCCTGGTGGTGCTCGACGTCGTCGCCGACGCCTTCTGCCACTCGATGGTGCGCTCCCTCGTGGGCGCCTGCCTCGCCGTCGGCCAGGGGCGCAGGGGCGAGGACTGGCCCGCGCGGATCCTCCTGAGCGCGAGCCGGGACGCGGCGGCGCCGGTCGCCCCCGCCCATGGCCTGACTCTGGAGCGGGTGAGCTACCCCGCGGATGACGGGCTGGCCGCCCGGGCCGAGCGCGCCAGGGCCCTGCGGTCCCTCCCCGCCCCCTGCGCCGAGACCGGTTGAAATCATGAGCGAGACCGGTCGAAAACAGGACCGAGACCGGTTCGCCGTCCACAGGGGCGGCGAGGCTCGCTCCGTCCCGGTCGGGCTGTGGAAGCGCGACCGGTCTCGATCGTGATAACGACCGGTCTCGCTCGTGATAACGACCGGTCTCGGTGAGGGGGACGGGCGGGCGGGCGGGGGCGTGGCGGGATTCACGGCGGCAGCGCGGCCCCTCCTTTTGACCCCCCTAACAAGCGCCGGTAGTGTGGGCAACCGTCGTGCAGCACGCTGAACGCGCCACCGCGGTGCCATCCCACTCGCCCCGGGGCGCGAGTGCTCCGACCACCTCACCTGACCATGGCGGTCCCGTCGAACAGCGACGCTTCAACGCTCGTCGACGTGACCGCTCGCCAAGAGAAACGAAGGCAACGCCCGTGCGCACGTACACACCGAAGCCCGGCGACGTCGAGAAGAACTGGTACGTCATTGACGCCACCGACGTCGTTCTCGGCCGCCTCGCGGCTCAGGCCGCGAACCTGCTCCGTGGGAAGCACAAGCCGCAGTTCACGCCCAACGCCGACTGCGGTGACTACGTCGTCATCATCAACGCCGACAAGGTGGCCCTCACCAACGGCAAGGCCGACCGCAAGTTCGCCTACCGCCACTCCGGCTACCCGGGTGGTCTGACGGCCGTCTCCTACCGCGACCTGCTGGCGACGCGCCCCGAGCGCGCCGTCGAGAAGGCCATCAAGGGCATGGTGCCTCACACCAAGCTCGGCCGCGCCCAGCTCAAGAAGCTCAAGGTGTACGCCGGCCCCGAGCACCCGCACGCCTCGCAGAACCCGCAAGCTTTCGAGATCACCCAGGTCGCCCAGTAAGCGCTCCAGCGCTCGGCAACCCGCGACAAGCAAAGGACACATCGTGGCTGAGACCACTGTCGACATCGACGCGCTGGATGAGGAGAACGCCCCCTCCAGCTACACCACCGAGACCGGCGGCACCTCTGTGGAGGGCCGCGGGCAGTCCATCACCGCCCCCGGGGCCGGCCTTGGCCGCCGCAAGGAGGCCGTCGCCCGCGTCCGGCTCGTCCCCGGCACCGGCAAGTGGACGCTCAATGGCCGCACTTTGGAGGACTACTTCCCCAACAAGTTGCACCAGCAGCTCGTGCGCGCCCCCTTCACCATCCTCGACCTCGAGGGCCGCTTCGACGTCGTGGCCCGCATCCACGGCGGTGGCGTCTCCGGCCAGGCCGGCGCCCTGCGCCTGGGCATCGCCCGCGCCCTCAACGAGATTGACCGCGAGGCCAACCGCCCGACCCTCAAGAAGGCCGGCTTCCTGACCCGCGACGCCCGCATCGTCGAGCGCAAGAAGGCCGGTCTGCACAAGGCTCGCCGCGCCCCGCAGTACTCCAAGCGCTGATCCGGTTCGGGTCGGTGGCCCCGCGCCGCCGCCTCCACGCCGACGACGCCGCCCCGTCCGCCCGCTCTTATGCGAGGCCGACGGGGCGGCGCTCGTCATGCGCGAGAGCACTGACGGCGTCGTTGCCGGTGCGCGAGGCGGCGGACAGTGGGAGGATGCTCCTCGGAATCCAGACACGAGAGGAGCCCATCCATGGCACGACTCTTCGGCACCGACGGCGTTCGGGGCCTGGCCAACGACCTGCTCACCCCCGCCCTCGCCGTCCAGCTCGGCGAGGCCGCCGCCCGCGTGCTGACCAAGGAGGCTCGCGCGCGCTCCCGCGGCGCCCGGCCCCGCGCGATCGTCGGGCGCGACACCCGGGCCTCGGGTGAGTTCCTCGACCACGCCCTCAGCGCGGGCCTGGCCTCCTCCGGCGTGGACGTCACCCGGGTCGGAGTCCTGCCCACCCCGGCGATCGCCCACCTGACCGCCACCCAGGACATCGATCTGGGCGTGATGATCTCCGCCTCCCACAACCCCTTCCCCGACAACGGCATCAAGTTCTTCGCCCGCGGCGGCTACAAACTCGAGGACGCCGTCGAGGATGAGATCGAGGCGCTGCTCGGGGGCGTCGAGGCCCGCCCCACCGGCGCTGACGTCGGCCGGGTCATCAAGGGAGAGACGGTCGCCGACCAGAACTACATCAACCACCTCGTCGACTCCGTGGCCACGGACCTGTCGGGCCTGCGGATCGTCGTCGACGCCTCCAACGGGGCCGCCAGCGCCGTGGGCCCCGCCGCCCTGCGCGCCGCGGGCGCCGAGGTGATCGTCATCAACGCCTCCCCGGACGGCCTCAACATCAACGCCGACTGCGGATCCACCCACCCCGAGCAGCTCCAGCGCTACGTGCCCGCCGTGGGCGCGGATATGGGCGTGGCCTACGACGGCGACGCCGACCGCTGCCTCGCCGTGGACGCCCGCGGCAACCTCGTCGACGGCGACCAGATCATGGGCCTGCTCGCGCTGGGCATGAAGGCCGACGGCACGCTCGGCTCCGACACCCTCGTGGTCACCGTCATGAGCAACCTGGGCCTCATCCTGGCCATGCGCGACCACGGGATCCGCACCGTCCAGACCGGCGTCGGCGACCGCTACGTTCTGGAGAAGATGCTCGCCGGCGGCTACACGCTCGGCGGCGAGCAGTCCGGCCACGTCATCGACACTGTCCACGCCACCACCGGTGACGGCGTGCTCACCTCCCTGCACATCGCCGCCCGCGTCAAGCGCAGCGGCAAGAGCCTCGCCGAGCTCGCCAGCGTCGTCACCCGCCTTCCCCAGACCCTCATCAACGTCAAGGGGGTGGACAAGGGCGCCGCGGGCACGGACCAGGGCGTCCAGGACGCCGTCGCCGCCGCTGAGGCCGAACTCGGCGACACCGGGCGGGTCCTCCTGCGCCCGTCCGGCACCGAGCCCCTCGTGCGGGTCATGGTGGAGGCCGCCACCCAGGAGCGGGCCGACGCCGTCGCCGGACGCCTCGCCGGCGTCGTCAAGGAGCGCCTCGCGCTCTGAGCCGACCTAAGGCGAAGGGGAGGGGCCCCGGTCAGCCGGCCGGGGCCCCCGCACCCGACGCGCTCACGATTTGCGCAGCAGCACGCGGCGCATGTGGTGATCGGATCCCTTGACCAGCACGAGGGTCGCCCGCCCGCGGGTAGGGGTGATGTTCTCCCGCAGATTCACCAGGTTGACCGTCTCCCAGATCCCACTGGCCGCCGTCAGGGCGATGTCATCGGGGATCGACGCGAAGCGCTGGAAGTAGGAGTCCGGGTCATTGAAGGCGGTGCGCTTGAGGGTGAGGAAGCGCTCCAGGTACCAGCGGCGGATATCGGCGGGATCGGCGTCGACGTAGATCGAGAAGTCGATGAAGTCCGACACCGCCAGCACCGAGCCCATCGGGTGGCCCCCCGGCTCATCGGGGTGCTCCGCGGCCGCGCGCCCCCTCGGCGCGGGCTGGAGCACGTTGAGCCCCTCCAGCACCAGGACGTCGGGCCTCTCGACGACGACGCTGCGGCCGGGCACGATGTCGTAGACCTGGTGGGAGTAGACGGGGGCCTCCACGCGGGGCGCCCCGGATTTCACCGCGGCAACGAAGTCCACGAGCGCGCGCCGGTCGTAGGACTCGGGGAAGCCCTTGCGCGACATGAGCCCGCGCGCCTCCAGCTCGGCGTTGCTCAGGAGGAAGCCATCGGTGGTCACCAGGTCCACGCGAGGGGTGCCCGGGAAGCGGGCCAGGAGGTGGGCGATGAGGCGGGCCGCCGTCGACTTGCCGACCGCGACCGATCCGGCCACCGCGATGACGAAGGGCGTGGGGCGGGCATCGACGCCCAGGAGCTCGGCAATGCGGCGGGCCCGCTCCCGGGAGGTCAGGATGTAGTCCTGAAGGATCGCGGTCAGGGGGCGGTAGACGGCGTCGACCTCCGTGAGGTCCGTGGGGTCTCCCAGGCCGCGGAGCTTGACGACGTCGTCCTGCGTCAGGGGCAGGGGAGTGGAGGAGGCCAGGGCCCTCCACTGCTCGCGCGACAGCTCGATGTAAGGGGAGTGCGAGGAGGTCACTGCCCAAGTCTGACGCATGCGTCAAGCTCGCGCGCAGGACCGCGCAGTCGATTGCCGTGAATCACAGAAGACCCGGCGGATGACGCTTTCCTGAGCGCTCCACTCATGATTCGATCACCCCATGTGTGGAATCGTCGGGCATGTCCGCCCCCTCGCCCCCGTCATCTCCTCCGCCGCGACCCCGGAGGCGGAGTGGCGCACCCTATCCGTCCTCCTCGACGGCCTGGGCCGCCTGGAGTACCGCGGCTACGACTCCGCCGGCGTCGCCCTCGTCGGCCCGTCCGGGATGCAGGTCGCCAAGGCGGCGGGCAAGCTCGAGAACCTCCGCGCCGCCATCGCGGCCGAGCCGCCCGCCCCCGCCACCGCCGGCATCGGCCACACCCGCTGGGCCACCCACGGCGGGCCGACGACGGAGAACGCCCACCCGCACCGCGCCGGCAACATCGCCGTCGTCCACAACGGCATCATCGAGAACTTCCGGGCCCTGCGCGCCGAGGTCGAGGAGGCGGGCCGCCCGCTCCTGTCCGACACGGACACCGAGATCGCCGCCCACATCCTCGACATGGACTTCACCGCCCGCCTGGCCGAGGCGACCGCGGCCGATCCCGCGGCCGATCCCGCGCGGGTCCTCGTGGAGTCCATGCGCGCTGTCACCGAGCGCCTCGAAGGCGCCTTCGCGCTCCTGGCTGTCACCCCCCTGGCGCCCGAGGCGATCGTCGCCGCCCGCCGCTCCAGCCCGCTGGTCATCGGCCTGGGCGACGGCGAGAACTTCCTGGGCTCCGACGTCGCCGCCTTCGTGGCCTTCACCTCCCGCGCCGCCGAGGTCGACGACGATCAGATCCTCCTCCTGCGCCCCGACTCGGTCACCGTGTGGGACAAGGACGGCGTCGTCGTGGAGCCCAAGACCTGGGAGGTCACCTGGGACGCCTCCGCGGCCGTCAAGGGCGGCTACGAGACCTTCATGGACAAGGAGATCCACGATCAGCCCGCCGCCGTCGCCGACACCCTGCGCGGACGGGTGGACGAGCGCGGCGAGATCCAGCTCGACGAGATGCGCATCGACCCCGCGGTCCTGCGCAGCGTCGACAAGATCATCGTCATCGCCTGCGGCACCGCCGCCTACGCCGGTCATGTTGCGAAGTACGCCATCGAGCACTGGTGCCGCGTGCCGGTGGAGATCGAGCTCGCCCACGAGTTCCGCTACCGCGACGCCGTCGTGAGCGAGAAGACCCTCACCGTGGCGATCTCCCAGTCCGGGGAGACCATGGACACCATCCAGGCCATCCGCCACGCCCGCGAGCAGGGCAGTCGCGTGCTCGCCATCGTCAACACCTACGGCTCCACCATCGCCCGCGAGGCCGACGCCGTGCTCTACACCCACGCCGGGCCCGAGGTCGCGGTGGCCTCCACGAAGGCCTTCCTCGCCCAGATCACCGCCTGCTACCTGCTGGGCCTCTACCTGGCGCAGCTGCGCGGCCACAAGTGGCCCGACGAGGTGGCCGACTACCTCGCCAAGCTCGGCGAGATGCCCGACAAGGTCCAGTGGATCCTCGATGAGCAGGAGAGCGCCGTGCGGGCGCTGGGCGCCGAGCTCGCGGACCGCTCCTCCTTCCTGTTCCTGGGCCGCCATGTGGGATTCCCGGTGGCGCTCGAGGGCGCGCTCAAGCTCAAGGAACTCGCCTACGTCCACGCCGAGGGCTTCGCGGCGGGAGAGCTCAAGCACGGGCCCATCGCCCTGGTTGAGGAGGGGCTGCCGGTCTTCGTCATCGTGCCCACCCCGCGCCGCCCCACCCTGCACGACAAGGTCCTGTCCAACATCCAGGAGATCCGCGCTCGCGGCGCGCGCACCATCGTGGTGGCCGAGGAGGGGGACGACGCCGTCGACGCCTTCGCCGACCACATCATCCGCATCCCCGCCACCCCCACCCTCATGGCGCCGCTGCTCACCGTGGTTCCGCTGCAGATCTTCGCTGCCGCGCTCGCCGGCGCCAAGGGACTGGACATCGACCAGCCCAGGAACCTGGCCAAGTCCGTCACCGTGGAGTGAGGAGGAGCGCGCCACCGCCATGACCACCGCCACGAGCGACGCCCGCGTCCCCGAAGCCGCCGAGCCCGCGACCACCGGCACGCTCGCCCGCCGCGCCGCCCATCCGGCTCGGGCCATCGCGCGGGCCGAGGCGCCGCTGACCGCCGGCACCGACCAGTACATGCGGCGGGCCGCCCACGCCGTCGCCAGCGCCTGCCTCGCCGAACTGCGCGAGTCACGCGGCGCGGTCGCCGGCAGTCGAGTCCTCGTCCTGGCCGGCGGTGGGCACAACGGAGGCGACGCCCTCCTCGCCGGGGCCTTCCTCGCCCGCCGCGGCGCCCGCGTGGAGGCCCAACTGGCCACCGACCACCCGCACGGGCCGGCGCTGAGCCGGGCCCGCGCCGCCGGGGTCGCGGTCGCGGACGCTCCCACCCCCTCGCCCGTCGGCGGCGGCGTCGCGGCTGACCTCGTCATCGACGGGCTCACCGGCATCGGCGCCAGCGGGCCCCTGCGCCCGCCCGCCGCCGCTCTCATCGCGCCCCTCATCGCCGCGGGCGCGCCCGAGGAGCGGGCGTTCCGGGTCATCGCCGTGGACGTCCCGTCCGGCGTCGGCGTGGACGACGGCGCCCTGCCGGGCCCTGTGCTCGCCGCCGACCGCACCGTCACCTTCACCTGCCCGCGCGGCGCCCACCTCCTGCCGCCCGCGGCGCCCCTGAGCGGGCGCGTGGACGTCGTCGATCTCGGATTGCCGGTGCCGGCTGGGAGCGAGCCCCTCGCCCTGGTCCCCGATCCGGCTCTGCTCGCCGCGCTCCTGCGCGCCCCCGGCGCCGCCGACCACAAGTACACGCGCGGCGTCGTCGGCTTCCACGCGGGGAGCGAGGCCTATCCCGGGGCCGCGGTCCTCGCCGTCAGCGGCGCCATCCGGGCGGGGGCCGGCATGGCCCGGATCCAGGCGTCCAGGCGGGCCGTCGACCTCGTCCTCGCCTCTCGCCCCGAGGCGGTCCCCGCGACTGGGCGGTGCCAGGCGATCGTCGTTGGTCCGGGCACCCATCGTGCTGATCAGCTCCGGGCCGCGGAATTGCGCGGCGTCTTGCGCGCCGCGCTGCGCCGGGGCGGTGGTGAGCGCCAGTGGGCGGTGATCGATGCCGGGGCGCTCGGGCTCCTGCCCGATCTGATCGCCGAGGGGCTCGTCTGCGGCCCAGAGCATGTCCTCACGCCTCACGCGGGAGAGGCCGCCGCCCTCCTCAGCGGCCTCGGGCAGCCGACGACGCGCGAGGAGGTCGAGGCCGCCCCCGCTTCGGCCGCGCGCGGGCTCGCCGAGGCGACCGGGGCGACGGTGATCCTCAAAGCCGTGCCCGCGCTTATCGCGCGCCCCGGCGGCGGGCCGCTGCTCTCGCTCGACGCCGGGCCGGGCTGGTTGGCGACGGCGGGCAGCGGGGACGTTCTCGCGGGAGCCCTCGGGGCGGTGCTAGCGGCCGTGCGCGCCGATCGCGAGCGCGGTGAGGGCCATCAGCGCGGTGAGCCCGGCATCGGTGCGGCGGGCCTGTCCCTGGGGGACGCGGTCGCGCTCGCGGCGGCCGCGGCCGTGCGCCTCCACGCCGACGCCGGCCGCCTGGCCAGCGGGGAGGGGCTGGGGAGGGGGAGTGAGGGCCGTCCCATCGCGGCCCTCGACGTCGCTGAGCACCTCCCTCGTGCCCGGCAGCGCCTCCGCGCCCAGGGCCCCCGGCGCTAAACCCGCCCTCCCCCTACGCCGAGACCGGTCGAAAATAGGAGCGAGACCGGTCCGCGGACCGGTCTCGCTCCTATTTTCGACC
>NZ_VWPE01000007.1:0-99106 GCF_009829635.1 Actinomyces sp. zg328 | reverse complement strand
ACCCACCCCGCCCTAACCTCAGGACTCGGACTCATCGGACTACACGAACGCGCCCAAGCCCTCGACGGAACCCTCACCCACACCACCACCGACCACCACTGGACCCTCACACTCACCCTGCCCTTAGGTCCTGCCTCGGATCCTCCTGAGACCTTCCCGAGACAAATCAGTCCTACAAAAGAATGAGAACCCTTGACCCTAGGGGCGATGGCGGTGTCCCATGAACCCGTAAGACTGGAGTCAATACAGAGGCTCCCTGACCCCAACCTAGGAGATCAATCGTGACTCGTCGTCGCACCCTGGCAGGCGCACTCCTCGCTGCTTCTCTTCTGACCGCGGTCGCCCCGGCCGCCTCGGCCGCTGAGGCGAACTCCCAGTTCGACCAGGCCAAGACCGAAGCAGTCCCGTACTACTGGCACATCCGTTGCGCTCACTTCTGGGGCTGGCTCTGCTGAGTTAACGCTCCCCATATTCGTTCACCTTCCTGTGCGGAGCCCGGGCCCGTCTCTTCGAGACGGGCCCGGGCTGTTTCTCGGCATTCCTTCGTTCTCATCCCCCACGTCATCCCCGCGCGAGACTCGCCCGCGCCCCCTGGTAACGCGGTGACGCCGCGGATAAGCGGGTGCGCACAGGAAGTCCCACCGACTCGCTCAGGGCTCGATGAGCACCGCCACCGTGCGCGCTGGGACGCGCAGCTCGCCCGTGGTCGGATTGAAGGCGGTGCCCTTGACGACGCCGTCCGCGCCCCCGGCCTGAATCGGGCTGAGGAGGAATCTGCGCCCCATCATGGAGCCCGGGCGCACCACTGATTCCTGGGCTCGCGCGTTGATGACCACGGCGACGCCGTCGAGGGTCGGGTCGAGATCAGCGGGCCCGGCGCCGTCGTCGATCACCATGACGATGACGCCAGGATCGCCTGTGACCGGGAAGGAGACCCGCTCCCGGATGAGCTCGGCGCTGCCCAGCGCCAGCAACGGGGTGGATCGCCGCAGGCGCAGGAAGTCGAGGCACTGGGCGCGGGTCGCAGCGATGCGCTCGGCGGTGGGCCGCAGCCCGGGGCGGGTGAGGAGCACGGATTGCATGAGCCACCGGTCGAAGTTGCGCTCGGCGGGGGGCAGGCCCCGTCCCCAACCGTTGTCCGCGCATGACCAGTCGAGGGCGTTGAAGTGGTCCCCGGAGTTGTAGGAATCGCGGTCCAGGGACTTCGAGCGCAGCATCTCCGCGCCGGCCGCCCAGAACGCCGGCGACTGCCCGAGCGCGACCACGCCCAGGCACAGCGCCGCCATGCGCGCGCGGGCCTCCATCGGCTCGTCCGGGTCGAGCTTGTAGGCGAGGATGTCGAAGAGAGTCTCGTCATCATGGGCGTCCACATAGTTGATGGACTCCACGGGCTCGGAGGCGAATGCGGCCGGATCCGCGCCGTAGCGCAACTCGTCGCCCCGCACCCAGCGGCCATGGCCGGAGTGCAGCGCCACGTCGCGCAGGTTGCCCGCCAGAGCGATACGAATGAGATCGCCGCGCCAGACGAGATCCGCCCGCCGGACATCCGCACCACGAGTGTCGAAGGGCGAGGGCGCCTGCGCCAAGCCCGTCCCAAGCCCCTGGATCTCCCTCGGCTCCGGATCGGCGACGCTCCCGCCGCGCAGGGCATCGCGCAGGCGGTCGTTGAAGCAGCCGATCCCGGTCCCCGTCAAGCGGCCCTGCACGGCCTGGACGAAGAGCCTGTTGTCCCGCACCTCCCCGAAGTTCCATCCCTCCCCGTAGAGGAAGGGGTCGTGGCCGATCACCTCGGACGCCTCCGCGCGCAGGGCCTCGCGCACGCCGCGCATCGTGGCCGCGGAGTGGTGCCCCATGAGGTCGAATCGGAAGCCGTCCGCCTGGTAGTCGCGCGCCCAGCGCACGCACATGTCGATCATGAGGCGCTCCGCCATGGACCGCTCGGTGGCGATGTTGTTCGCGCACGTGGAGTCCTCGATGGCTCCGGTGGCGTCGAGGCGGTGGTAGTAGCCGGGCACGATCCGGTCCAGCACGGAGCGCGAGTCCTGCCCGCTGGCCGCGGTGTGGTTGTAGACCTGGTCGAGCACCACCTGGAGGCCCATGGCGTGCAGGGCGCCGATCATCTCCCGCATCTCGATGATCCGGGCCCCGCCATCCTGGTGCCCGGCGCGCGCGTAGGAGCCCTCGGGGACGCCCCAGTGGTAGGGGTCGTAGCCCCAGTTGTAGGCGTCGTCGTCGGCGACGGCGGCGATCGCCGCCTGGGCGCGGCGCGAGGCCGGGTGGGCGCCGTCGGGGATGTCGGGAACGGCCTGGGCGGCCCGGTCCTCCGGGATGGAGGCGATATCGAAGGTCGGCATGAGGTGGAGCGTGTCGATGCCGGCCTCGGAGAGCTCGCGCAGGCTGCGGGTTCCCGCGCTGTCAACGGTGAAGGCGGCGTAGGTCCCGCGCGACTCGGCCGGGCAGGTCGGGTCCGCGGCGGAGAAGTCACGCACGTGGAGCTCGTAGATGGCCCGGGCGGCATCTCCCCCGAGCTCGCTTCCCGCGGCGGGGGCGGCCTGGCTCGCCCAGGCGGCGGGGGCGAGCGCGGGATCGGCGAGGTCGACGGCGACACTGCGGCGCGAGTCCATCGTCAGAGCGGTGGAGTACGGGTCGGTGACGAGGTTCGTCTCGATGCGCCCGGTGGCGGGGACGTAGACCCGGACCTCCCACAGGTACTGATCCCCAGTGCTGATGCGGGGGCTCGCGGGCACCTCCCAGCGCCCGTCCGACAGGCGCCGGGCAGGGGAGCGCAGGGGCTCGCCGTCGACGAGGGGGACCGAGCCGGTGGGGTCACCGGTGGCCCAGCTCAGCAGGGCGACCTCGACGGCGGTGGGCGCCCAGAGGGCGAAGGCGGGGCCCTCCCCTTCCTGGCGAGGGCCGTCGCCACCCCACGTCGGGCCGAGGGGAGCGGAGCCGTCGCGGTTGGCGGCGCCGCCGTGGAGGAGGTCGAGGATCGGCCAGATCTGAACGCCGGTGCAAGCGGTGATCCAGTGGCCGACGGCGTCGGAGTCCACTGTGCGCTGCACGATCGTCAGTTGACCGGTAAGCGCCGCCTCCACGGCGTCGACGGGCAATCGGGGCCCGGCGATGGCATCCTGCGTGCTCAGAGCCAGATATCCGGCGAGTGGCGGGTGCGTGGCGAGCGCCCCGGGAAGGACCTCGTCGATGATCCCGGCGACGACGAGTGGAACGACGAGGGCGCCGTCGCCGAGGGTGAGCAGGCCCTCCACGACCGCGGTGCCACCGCGCGGGCTGGCGATGAGGTCGAATGAGACCGGCGGGCGGGCGCTCGACCCCAACTCGGATGGGAGCACGCCGGCGGGCAGGAGGCTCGTGGGCCAGGCGAGGGTGGTGGCGTCGAGCCAGTAGGCGCGGGACTCGCCCGCCCCGGGGACCTCGTGCTTGACCGGTGCCTCGTGGTGGGCACTGGGCGCGGTGCGCCGACGCCCCTTCGCGTCCTTCATGGGCTCACCCTCCCATGCCCCGCCCCTGTGATCCACCCCACCCGCCGAGACCGGTCGAAAATACGAGCGAGACCGGTCGAAATCAAGAGCGAGACCGGTCGAAAATAGGAGCGAAACCGGTTCCCCTCAGAGGAGGCCGAGGGCGCGCATGAGGTGAGGCATGGTCGTTGAAGGACAGGGACCCTGCGTGTCCAGCCCCGGCTCAAGGGCGCCCGCGAGCCGGCATCGTTGGGCCGCGTCCGCCACGGCATCCCACGGGAAGTCCTTGGGAAGGGACTTCTCCTCACCCCCGCGCACCGGAGCGATCTGCGCGTAGTGGTCCTGAGCGTCATGCTGGTCCTCGTAGTTGTGGACCTGACAGTAGTGCGCGGTGAGCCACACCTCGAAGCAGGGGACTGAGACGACGCCGTGGACCGGGCGATTCTTCTTGTTGCTGGCCCGGCGAAGATCCGTGAAATCAGCAAGCGAGTAGATGCTTGAGGAGCTGTCATCATCCTTCTCGCAGAACCACGCCTCAGCGGCCTCGAGCCTGGGAGTCGGCGTGTTGCCCAGCAGCGATGCGTCATGCGTGGTGGCGATGATCTGGGCGCCGGCCGTATTGAGATCCGGGTCCTGGAACATCTCAATGAGCGCGGCGGCGAGATGGGGGTGGAGGCTCGCATCGAGCTCATCGACGACGAGCACACCGCCCCGACGCAAGGCCTGGATGGCCGGACCGGCGGTGGCGAGCCAGGTGAGAGTGCCCTCACTCTGAGCGCCGAGTCCTAGGCGACACTCGGCGCCGTCGGGTCCGCGATGGATGAAGACCAGGGAATGACCGAGCTGGGGGAGCAACTGATCAGGGAGCTCGACGTCCTCACCCTGAAGGCGCTCAACGCGGGAGCGGATCTCCGCTCACGACACCCGCTCCGTGAGCGCTCAGCGCTCCTGAGGCTCAGTCAGCGGCAGCGCTCGACGGCTCCGCGCTCCGACGGCGGCGCCAGATAACCGCGCCCCCGGTGAGGATTGCCACGGCCGCCAAGCCCAGCGCGGCCGTCGCGTTGGCGCCGGTGCTGGCCATGGCCCCCGCGTTCATCGGGGGGCGCCCGGAGGGCTGGCCCCCGGCATCGACCTCCTGACCCGGCCGGGGAGGCGCGGCGGGCAGCTCACCGGGCTGGCTGGGCCGGGTCGGCCGCGTGGCCTGGCCAGCCTGGCTGGCCTGGCTGGGCCGGTTGGCCTGGCTGGGCCGGTTGGCCTGGGTGCGCGGAGCCTCCGCGGCCCCTTGCGCTCCAGTGCTCCCGGAGCCGCCAGCCGCACCATCAGTCCCAACGGAGCCGCCGCCCGCACCGCCGCCCCCGGGCGAGGGCCGCTCCGGGGAGCAGATCGTGATAGCGACCTGGCGGGTCACGATCCGGCCGGCGGCGTCCGTGGCCACGAGGGTCACGGTGTTGCCCCCCGGCGCGAGCACGGTGCTCGGCGCCAGCGACAGCGCGGTGTCACCGGCGGCCGTGGCCGAGCCGTCGTCGGTCACGGAGTAGAGCGCGAGGACCTTCGCGGCCACGGCGGGCTGATCGGCGAGGCCCCCGGGCTCGACGGTCACCGTGGCCGAGTCCGGCCCGTTGATGACGGCGTCGGCATCCACGACCACGGCCCTGGACAGCGTGGTCGTATTGCCGGCGAGATCCGTGGCGATCATAGTGATGACATGAGTCCCGGCCGCCATGTCGGCCGTGGGCACGGCGATGCTGAGGGCACCCGCGTCTACCGAGCCGGTCCGCTCGGCAACGAGCCCACCCGGTCCCCCAGGGACCGCGCCGTCGCCACCAGCGCCGCCGGCCGCGCCGTCGCCGGCCGCCGCGCGGCCCACTGGTGCGAGGACACCCTCGACGTCGGTGCGCCGCTTGGCGCGGGAGGTGGACACCGAGTCCACCGCCTTGCCGTCCACGCTCACCGACAGGCCAGCCATATGGGGGTCGGTGGCGGTGGCCGTCAGCTCGCGCTTGTCGCGGATGACCTCGCCATCCTTGGCGTCGAGGGCAGCGCCGGGGGCCTCCTTGTCCACATGAACGGGGATGCGGGCCTCAAGCGAGTTGCCCAGCCTGTCCACCGCCCCGACGTACAGCGTGTCACCGTCCTTGACGGCGAGGGACTCGGAGAAGTCCCGCTTATTCACGTTCGCGCCGGGGTTGTCTCTGCGGAAGAAGCCCGCCGCGATCTCATTGTTGAGGCGCAGGCTGTAGCCCCACTGGTCATCGGAAACTGTGCCCTTGAAGGCCACCGAGTCCTGGTTGGTGTAGAGCTCACCGCCATGGAGGGGCGGCTCGGTGAAGTCGGCTGAAGGAGGCGTGACATCCACGTACAGGCTGACGACGCCCTCGGTGAGGATCGTTCCCGCCGCATCGCGGCCCACCACCCGGTACTGGGTGAGGCCCGACGGCGCGGGCACGGGCGCGCTGAAGGAGCCGTCCGCCGCCACGGTCACCGCGATGGGCGCGTTCTCACCGATCCCGCCGTCATCCCCCGCGCGCGAGCCGCGTGTGAACTGGAGACTCGCCACGCCCCCGCTGGTCGTGCCGCGCAGGGTGAAGGCGCCGTCGGCTCCGCGATCGGGCGAACTGGAGGAGGCCTCGCAGATCATGCTCCGGTAGCACTCGCCGTTGGTCAGTGTGATGGCGGCGGCCTCGGGCGCCCGAGCCCGGCCGGCGATCGGGACGGTGAGCGCGGAGGTGTTGGCACCATCGTTGAGCGCTATGCCGAGGGAGGTCGTGGAGGGGTCGAGGGTCGTGGCGAGCCTGAAGGTGCCGTCCTCTTTGATCGTCACGCCCCGGCCGTTGATGGTCAGGGTCATATCCGCCGGCTCGGCGCGGTCGTCCGAGACGGTGCCGGTCAGGCTGATCGCGCCGTCGGCGCCGGCGATCACCTGCCCGGTCTCGTCGACGCCCCCGGTGAGGGTGACGGTGGGCGGGATCGTGTCGCGGATGACGACGACGGCGAACTCGTCGATGAGGGCCCCGTCAGCGCCGTGGCCGCGCACCATGACCGTGCCGGCAGGGTGGTCGCCGGTCAGGGTGGCGGCGAACTCGCTGCCCGCGAGGGGGGCGTCGGCGCCGTCGACGGTCACCCGCGTGATGTCAGGGGTGACGAAGCCGGTGATGGGGATGTCGCGGGTCTCGTCGGCGCCGAGGATGACGCTGGCGACGCCCAGATGGCCATCGACGGCGACGAACATCCCCGAGGAGGCGTAGATCGCGTGCTTCTCGGTGACGTTGAAGCCGGCGTCGATCGCGCTGATCGTCACGTACGGCGTGGTGCCGGCGAGTGTGGCCGTCCAGGAGCCGTCCGCCTGCTCGGCCACGGGCGCGGTCGTGCCGTCGGCGAGGACCACCATGGGCTCGCCCATGATCCCGGAGCCGGAGTCCTCCACGGTGAAGCGCACCGAGGACTCGCTCTTCCCCAGGATCGTGACGGTGGGCGCGGTAGTGTCGATCGTCAGGGGGAGGTCGAGGCTCTGCCAGCCGTAGTCCTCGCTGAGGCGCGCGGAGACCCGGTAGGTGTACTGGCCGTCGGGCAGCGCCTGGAAGGCGCCCGCCTGGGCGTTCCAGGCGGTGCCGTCAAAGGCCGCTCCCGCGTGGCCGAGGCTGCCGCTGTAGGCGGGGTCGGCGAAGTACCGGCCCGTCAAGCGCTGGACGTTCTGCTCATCTCCCAGATCAACGACCCGGTTGCCCACCGAGTCGAGGACCTCATAGTGGATGTCCCGCGCGTTGCGCATCATGACGAGCGAGGGCAGGGCGGCGTCCATCTTGCCATCGCCATTGGGCGACAGTGCGCGGCGCTGGCCGTCGGCCCCCGCGACGGGCACCGTGTAGGCGCCAACCCTGCTGATGAGCCCGGTGGTATCCGTGGCGCCACCGGCGATGCCCCAGGCCTGGCCCTCGGGCTGGATGATGGGCTCGGCGTTCCAGTCGCCCACGAATCCCATGTAGGGGACGACGAGGTCGGGCGCGCCGGTGGTGGAGGTGAGGCGGACCCAGCCCTCGATGAAGTGGGAGGAGACGGTGTCCGGGACGAGGGTGAGGTCCA
The DNA here is from genome assembly GCF_009829635.1 of Actinomyces sp. zg328. Taxonomy (NCBI): domain Bacteria; kingdom Bacillati; phylum Actinomycetota; class Actinomycetes; order Actinomycetales; family Actinomycetaceae; genus Actinomyces; species Actinomyces sp. zg328. Next base: position 91,547 of record NZ_VWPE01000007.1, on the reverse strand, counting down.
CGGTGGCCGTGCCGCCCGCGGGCACGGTCACCTCGGTGCTCGACGGCGTCAGGCTCTCAGTGGCGGACACGGACACCGTGGTCTGCGCGCCGGCGACGTTGCCTTCCGTGAGCACCTCCTGGGCGGGCAGCGCGTAGGAGGCGTCGGCACCGGAATGATTCGTCAGGGTGACGGTGAAGGCCCTGGGCGCGCTCACCTCGCGCAGCGCCACCGACGGGGCGCCGTCGACGGTGGCGCTGACGGGCGAGGCCAGGGCCTTGTCGATCCGCGCCAGCCCGGCGCCCACCTGGCGCGGAGCGGCCGGCGAGCCGTCGGCCGCCGAGGGGACCCGGGCCGTGTTCATCAGCAGGGTCCTGGCCAGGTCGATCCTCTCGGCGCCCTGGGTCTGCGGGAAGCGCGCGGCCAGGTCGTGGAGCAGGAGCGCCCCCATGGCCGCGACATTCGGCGCCGCCATCGAGGTGCCCTCCATGGTGGCGTAGCCGGCGGAGCCGACCGTGGAGTAGACGCCGCCGCCGATGCCGGCGATATCCGGCTCGAAATCGAGGTTCTGGGTGGCGCCCCAGGAGGAGAAAGGCGAGGGGGCCGTGCCTCCCGGGTAGGGGGCCGACGTCGGCGGCCCGTCGAAGCGGATCCTCTGGCCCGGGTCCTCGGCGAGGGCCTGGCGGATCGCCTGCGCCCGGCCGGGTGGGATGATCGCGGAGAACAGGGGGTAGGCCTCGGCGCCGGCCGGGTTGATGGGCTGCCCCTGGCCCGCCCGGGGGTTGAAGAGGAGCACGCCCGCGGCCCCGTGGGCCTGCGCGTTGGCGAGCTTGTCCGTGAAGGGGTTCTCCCCGTGCTCGACCAGCACGATGGCGCCGGAGAGGTCGGCCCCTGCCGCGTAGTCCTGGGCTCGCCCGAGCCCCGCGTCGACCACCCGCGACGCCGTGCTCGGCGCGGCGCCGCCGAGCCGAGCGTAGCCGAAGGGGATGGCGGAGTCGCCCTCGCCGAGGGACCCGCTGGGGATCGTGAACTGGGAGTTGTTCAGGGAGGCGACGGTAAGAGCCGATCCCTGGACGCCGGGACTGGCCACGGTCCCGTCGTCGAAGCGGCCCAGCGCGTCATCCGGCCCCTGCGCGGTGGAGAAGTTGAGGCCGTCGTTGCCAGCGGCGGCGACGGTGAGGACCCCCGCCTGGCGGGCCTGTTCGATGGCCGCCCTGGCGCCGTCGGAGGAGTCCGGCACGCCATTGGGGCCTCCCAGGGAGATATTGATGACGTCGGCGCCCATCTTCACCGAGTCCTCGATCGCGGCGATGATGTCCCCGTCAAGGGCCTTTCCCGCCTTGGCGGGATCATTGGAGACGACCTTCATGGCCAGCAGCTGGGCGTTGGGGGCGACGCCGTCGATGCGCCCCGAGGTGGCGAAGTCCGGCTCACTTCCCTGCGAGCCATTGGCGGCGGCGATGCCGGCCACGTGCTGGCCGTGCTGGGAGCCGGTGAGGTCGCGGATCTCGAAGGACTCGTCGGCGTAGTTGTACCCGTTGGGGACCTTGCAGGTGAACCGCCCCCCGGAGGGGTTGGCCTCCTTGATCTTGGCGGCACCGCAGTCATCGAGGCGCAGGTCGGGGTGGGAGGGGTCCACACCGGTGTCGACGATGGAAATGACCGTGCCGGTGCCGTCCGCGCCGTGGCTGGCCAGGGCCGCGGGCACGCCCTCCTCATCGCGCGCCGAGTACTCGCTCGGGTAGTAGACGCGCTCCTTGCGCACCGAGGCCACGGCGGGCTCAAGGGCGAGCGCGGCGATCCTGTCCGCGGGCATGGTGGCGGTCATGCCGTTGATGAGGTAGCCGAATCGGTCATCGACCTGCAGGTCGTAGGCACCGCTCCAGGCGGCGATGAGGGGGTCCTGCGCGGCGAGGTTGGCCGACTCCGCCGCCGAGGACGGCGAGGAGGGCTGGTCCTTGAGCATGACGACAACCCGGACCCGCTCGGCGGTGCCGGCCTGCGCCTGGCCCGCCGCCTCATCGACGGCCCGCTGGAGGATCGGGGGCGCGGCGGGGGCTGCGGGCGCTGGAGGCGCTGCGGGCGCCCCAGAGGCCTGGCCCAGGAGCGCCTGGGGGATGATGAACAGCAGCGAGAGCGTGGCGGCTCCCATGGCGGTGCGCAGGCGCGCGGAGAGCGGGAATCGCACAAGCTTCTCCTTTGCGGAGCGAGAGGACTCAACGATGGAACGGGGCGGGGAGCCGGCCCAAGACCCCCCTGAATGCCCCTGACCAGGGCGAGAGTACCGCGCTGTGTGAACACTGTGTGATGGAATGCGGCGGATAGCGCGGTGTCGCCGCGGATCAAGCCCGGCCCAGATACCGGGCGGTGCTTGACCGGCCGGCCGGTGATAGCGCTACCGTCCCTCCCATGACCACCTCGATGATCATGCCCCGCGCCCAGCGTCTGCACGCTCACGGCATGCGTCGAATGCTGATGCGCTGACAGCGCCAGCCGTCGCTGTACCCCAATCACGGTCAGAGTCCGAGGTCGTCTCTGCTCGCGGCGCTCGTCGACTCCGCTCCTGCCCGCCGGGGCCGGACGCGTTCACCCCCGCCCCCCGCACCAGCGCCCCCCCAGGACCCACCATGACCAGCACCCCCAGCACCAACCGCACCGACCGCACCAGAATCCCCGACACGCCCCGCTCCCCCGTCCGCGCCTCGCCGGTGCACCGCCACCCCACATGGGACGCCACCACCGCCTGTCCCCGCGGGACCGGCCCCTCCCTGCGGATCGGCACGCTGCTCGCGCAGGCGGGCACCCGCACTGACCCTCTCACCGGCGCGATCACGACGCCGATCCACCTGTCCACGGCCTTCGGGCACCCCGGCCTGGGCGAGTCCACCGGCTACGACTACACGCGCACCGCCTCTCCCACCCGCGACGTCGTCCAGGACGCCCTGGCCCGGCTCGACGGCGGCGCGGCCGGCTTCGCACTGTCCTCGGGGATGGCCGCGATCGAGCTGGCGATCCGATCCCTGGTGCCGGCGGGATCGAGGATCGTGGCCCTGGAGGACCTCTACGGCGGCAGCTACCGGCTCCTGGAGGTACTCGCCTCCGAGGGCGCCTACGAGGTCGACTTCGTCCTGGGGGACGAGGGCCTGCGCGAGGCCCTGGGGCCGGACCGGCCCGCCTCGCTCGTCCTGGTGGAATCACCGACCAATCCGATGATGGCGCTCATCGACCTGGCCGCTGCGGCCCGGCTGGCCCACAGCGCGGGGGCGCTGCTCGCCGTCGACAACACCTTCCTCACCCCGTACCTGTGCCGACCGCTGGAACTGGGCGCCGACATCGTCCTGTACTCGGCGACGAAGTACTTGAGCGGGCACAACGACGTCATGGCCGGGGCGATCGTCGTCGCCGATGAGGCGGCGGGCGAGCGCGTCCAGTACCGGCTCAACACGACCGGCGCGACGCTGTCCCCCTTCGACTGCTTCCTGCTGCTGCGGGGCCTGAAGACGCTGGGGGTGCGCATGGACCGCCATGAGGCCAACGCGCGGGCCGTTGTCGCGGCCCTTGAGCCGAGCCCCCTGGTGGATCGGGTGCTCTACCCGGGACGCAGCGGGATGGTGTCCTTCGAGGTGGCCGAGGGCGTGGACATCGCGGCGATGCTCGCCGCGCTGAGGGTCTTCACCTTCGCCGAGTCCCTCGGCGGCGTGGAGTCCCTTGTGACCAACCCGAGCGCGCAGACCCACGCCGATGTCCCGCCGGAGCGGCGGGCCGCCTACGGGCTGTCCGACCGCCTCCTGCGCCTGAGCGTGGGCATCGAGGACGCCGCGGATCTCACCTGGGACCTCCTCCAGGCCCTGGAGGCCGGGGCCGGGCGAGCGCTCTGAGCATTCACGGCGTTCTCAATCCACTGCGCTTCGCGCCGGTCGGCGGGCGGTTCCACTGTGAGAACCGCCCGCGCGCTCACCAGGAGACGGGGACGGGGGCGCCCTCACGGTAGCCGGAGGCGGACTGAAGGCCAACGATCGCCCGCTCGCGGAACTCGGCGATAGAGGCGGCGCCCGCGTAGGTGAAGGAGGAGCGCACGCCGGAGATGATCTGGTCGATGAGGTCCTCGACGCCGGGGCGGGCCGGGTCAATGTACATGCGCCCGCCGCTGATGCCCTCCTCGAACAGGGCCTTGCGGGCCCGGTCGAAGGCGTTCTCCCCCTCGGTGCGCCCGAGGACCGCGCGCATGGAGGCCATGCCGAAGGACTCCTTGTAGGCGCGCCCATCGGCGTCGATCTGGGCGTCGCCCGGGGACTCGTGGGTTCCAGCGAACCAGGAGCCGATCATGACGTTGGAGGCCCCGGCCGCGAGCGCGAGGGCGACGTCGCGGGGGTGGCGCACGCCGCCGTCGGCCCAGACGGAGGCGCCGAGGTCGTGGGCGGCCTGCGAGCATTCCAGGACGGCGGAGAACTGGGGCCGGCCCACACCGGTCTGCATGCGGGTGGTGCACATGGCGCCCGGGCCGACCCCGACCTTGATGATGGAGGCGCCGGCCTCGGCGAGATCGCGCACGCCGGCGGCGGTCACGACGTTCCCGGCGGCGATCGGCGCCCCTGCGGGCAGGGCGGATCGCACGGAGGCGACGGCGTCGAGCATCCGGTCCTGGTGGCCGTGGGCGGTGTCGACGACGATGACGTCCACCCCGGCCTCGACGAGCTCGACGGCGCGCCCGGCGGGGTCCCCGTTCATGCCGATGGCGGCGCCGATGCGCAGGCGGCCCTCGGCGTCGACGGCGGGGCGGTAGATCGTCGAGCGCACGGCGCCGGCGCGGGTGAGGACGCCGACGAGGCGGCCCTCGGCGTCAACCACGGGCGCCATGCGGCGGCGGGCGGCCTTGAGGCGGTCGAAGGCCTCTCGGGCGTCGATGCCCTCGGGCAGGGTGACGAGCTCGGTGGACATGACGGCGCGCACCTGGGTGAAGCGATCCACGCCCGAGGCGTCGGAGAGGTCCACGATGCCCACGGGCCGGTCGGTCCCCGGGTCGACGACGATGGCGGCGCCGTGGGAGCGCTTGGGGATCAGGCCCATGACGTAGCCGCAGGTGTGGTGGGGCTTGACGGTGACGGGGGTGTCGTAGACGAGGTGGGAGGCTTTGACCTGAGCGACCGTGTCCATGACGACGTCGACGGGGATGTCCTGCGGGATGATCGTCAGCCCGCCGCGACGGGCCACGGTCTCAGCCATGCGCTTGCCGGCGACGGCCGTCATATTGGCCACGACGAGCGGGATCGTCGTGCCGGTTCCGTCGTCGGTGGCGAGGTCCACGCCCATGCGCGAGCCCACGGAGGAGCGCGAGGGCGCCATGAAGACGTCGTCGTAGGTCAGGTCGAAGGACGGGGCCAGCCCGTTGAGAAACTTCACCCCCAGAGCCTAGCCGAGTCGCGCGGCCGCCCCCGACTCGATCCTCCGGTCGCGCTCTCAGCTCAAAGCGCGCCCCACCTGGTGGTCGGATGATGGCCGCCGGACCACTCGCGCCGTTCCGCCCTCACCCGCATGGCGCGTGCGTGTCGCGCGCTTCCGACGTCGACCATGATCGCGGCGTCGCTCGCCTTCATCGAGGGCATTTAGCGTCTCGCCCACGCGCCACCCACCGGCGCCCTCCGCGTCGAGAAGCGCGTCCGCGCCGACCGGTGCTCTCCGCACCGACCGGTGCTCTCCGCACCGACGGGTGCCGTCCACACTGACCGGTGCCGTCCGCACCGAGAAGTGCGTCCTGCCCGCACCTCTGGGCGCGGATAGCACCTCCGGGTGCGGATGGCACCTCCGGGTGCGGATGGCGCCTCTGGGTGCGGATGGCGCCCGTCGGTGAAGCAACTCCCGGCTTCCCGGTAATGGAAAACACCCCGGCTCCGACTGTCGATCCAGCCGATGACGGGGTGTTGGTGCGCCAGAAGGGATTCGAACCCCCAACCTGCTGATCCGTAGTCAGCTGCTCTATCCGTTGAGCTACTGGCGCATGTCGTTTCCGACAGGCAGGACTCTACGCTGCGCCCCTGGGCTCGCCAAATCGCCAGACCGTGAAGCGCGGCACAGGGCCAGGTGGGCCGAGGAGCCCCCACGAGGCGAGGACGGCGCCCCGACGAGCAGCCCCCTGGCCGAGCGGGTGGCGGCCGTACCCGGGGTCATTGACCTGGTCATGCTGATCATCGGCGGCAACGACGTCGGCTTCACCACGATCGTTGAGAAGCGCTTCATCCTCGGACCGCGCAGGGCAAGGACGCCGCCTGCCCATGCCGGCCGAGAAGGGCGAGGCTCTTCGCGGGGCCGCCACGCGGTTCCCGGCCGAGCGGGAGTGATCGCTCTCAGGGCGGGGCCCGGCGATGAGCCCGGCGCAGGAGGAGCGCCCGGGCCCCTGAAGCGCATCCGGGACACGCGCTCTCGCAGTGTTCTCCGTGACTCTCAGTGACCGCGCGATCCGGCGATCAGATCACCCACCGAGGAGAAGGAACTCCTCGGTTCCCCATCCTTGGTGAGAACACCCGAGACCCGGCCCTCCACCTCCGTCAGCAGCGCCTCACGACCATCGTTGCTGGTCAGTCATGATTTCTAGAACGATCAGGGCCCGTGGACCCGGGTGATACCCGGGTCCACGGGCCCTTCGTTCGTGAGGCCGCTCAACTCCCCCGGTTCCCATGACGAGGAAGGAGCTGACCTCCTTCGCCGGATCGCCTGGAGCAGGCTCCCTAAAACCTGCGCCAGCCTCGGCCCGAACCGATCAGCGGGTTCCCCAACCCTCCCGATCCGTTCCGCCCGGCGGTGACATCCATATAACCCCGCGGACCTGGGAGCACACCCTTGACTTCACTGTGAAGCGCCTGGGAAATCCTGCGGGGAGTTCGTGATCCGACGCCGGGGCGCTCGTGGCCCGACGCCGGGGCGCTCGTGGCCCGACGCCGGGGCACTCGCGGCCCGACGCCGGGGCACTCGCGGCCCGACGCCGGGGCACTCGCGGCCCGACGCCGGGGCACTCAAGGCAGTCATCCAGGATGACGCTAGGCCATCCGAAGCGGCGCCGGGCCATCCAGGGCAGCGCCGGGCCGCCCAAAGCAGCACTGGACCATCCAGGGCGACGCTCCCCGCGGTGCTCCCAACGGCCCACCGGTGCTCCCAACGGCCCACCGGTGCTCCCGACGGCACAGAGGACGCCTTCTGCTGGTTGCGGCTTCTCTTGACCGGGCCTGTCCTCACCCGATTCCCACCGTGCCCGGGGCGCACCCACGAGAACCCCAATCCCGCGCCACAGCGGGCCTGACGACTAGCGTCCCAAGGCCGAACGTGCGGAACCGCCCGACCCCGCGCCGCAGCGGGCCTGACACTGCTCGCGTCGTTTCTGCCCTGTTCTGGTGGCCCGACCCGGCGCCGCAGAGGGCCTGACGTGCGCCGGTGATCTTGGCGGGAGCGTCAGGGGCCCGACCCCGCGCGGCAGCGGGCCCGACGCTCCATCCCTGTCACTCCATCGAGACGAAAGCCCTCCCCTCCACCAAGCACAGAGAAGCCCCGGGAGAGCGATCCCGGGGCTGTCCGGCGGAGACGGGGGGATTCGAACCCCCGAGGGGCTTCCACCCCAACCTCCTTAGCAGGGAGGCGCACTAGGCCACTATGCGACGTCTCCAGACGCGAAGCGCGCTGCGAGACTACCCCAGGGCGCCCCGACCCCGCAAAGCGAGGCGCGAGCACCGGGCAGCCGCAGCCGCCGCGGAGGAAGAGGGATTCGAACCCCCGGTGCGCGAGGCGCACAGCGGTTTTCAAGACCGCCACATTCGGCCACTCTGTCATTCCTCCATGGCCCGGCGCCACCGCCAGGCAGGACCGACCCTACAGCATCGTGCCCGCCCGGATGCCAGTCGAGCGCCGGGCACCCCGGGCAGGCACCGGGCACCCCGAGCGGACGCCGCGCTCCCGCCGTGTTCCCAACGGCCCACCGGCGCTCCCACCGGCGCTCACGGCGCCGGCCGGCTCGCCTCATCCGCGGCCGAAGAGCCCCCGACGGCGCGAGCCCCTCCCCAACTCCTCGGCGGGCGGCGCCGAGGAGGGCCGGTCGAGGCGGCCCTCGGCGATGGCCTGCGCCATCGAGGGCCACACCGGCAGCCGGGGCATGAGCGTGGCCTGGAGGGCGTGGTAGATGTCCGGGTGCCCTTCCCAGATCCGCGCGGAGGGCGCGTTGGAGGTGTCGAGCTCGTGCCACCACACGCCGGGCGAGACGATGAGGAACTCCTCGGCGTAGTCGAGCCACGTGCGGTAGCAGTGCTCGTAGAGCTCGACCTCGATCTCGCCGCGGCCGTCGTCGAGCAGGGCTTGGCGGATCGCGGCGGCGGCGGAGATGCCCTCGCATACCACCCAGTGCATGCGCTCACGGACGATGAGCCGGCCCTCGAAGTCCGTGGTATAGACGAAACCCGGCCGGCCGTCGCTCCTCCAGGCGTCCGTGCGGGCGCGGTCGAAGAGTGACTCCGCGGCATCGAGCATCCAGTCGGGCATGGGCAGGCGGCGGCCCACGAGCGCGGCACGGGCCTGGACCGTCAGGCGGGCCCACTCAAGGCCGTGCCCGGGCGTGGCCCCGTAGGGGCGGAAGGGGTGGGCGGGGGCGTCCTCGTTGTAGTCCAGGCGCGGGCGCCAGGCGGTGTCGTAGTGCTCGGGGAGGCGCCAGTCATGGTCGCGGGCGTGGACGTTGACGGCGAAGTCGATGATCTGGACGGCGCGCTCCAGCCATGCCGAGTCCCCGGTGACATCGGCGGTGGCCAGGAAGGCCTCGACCGTGTGCATCGCCGCGTTGAGGCCCCGGTAGTCCTCCGGGTCGCTCCAATCGACGGCGTAGGACTCGATCGGCATCCCGTAGGAGGCGTCCCACCAGCGCGCCTCGACGACGCGGCAGGCCTCGGCGAGCAGCTCATGGGCGCCGGGGCGGTTCGCGGCCGTCGCCGCAGCGGCGGCGAGCATGACGAAGGCGTGCTGGTAGCACTCCTTTCGAGCCGCCTCCCGAGTGGGGACGCCGTGCCCCTCGGCGTCCAGCTCATGGCCGACGGCGGAGTACCAGCCCCCGTGGGCGTGGTCGCGCAGCACGCGGTTCAGGGCCCGCACGCCGTGATCGGCGTAGCGGCGGCAGCCGGGGATCCCCAGGAGCGTTCCCAGGGAGAAGGCGAAGGTCATGCGGCCGGTGATCCACAGTTCGACGGGGCGCGAGGTGTCCACGGCGCCGTCGGGCCCGATCCAACCGAAGCCCGCGGGCACCCGCGCGGCCCGCCCGAGACGAAGGAGCGCGTGCATCTCCTCGGCGAGCCAACGGTTGTGCTCCGGCGCGCTGAACCATCCCAGTCCCATGAGTCCTCCTCGACCCGGTGCGCATGGGCGGGAGCGGACGCGGCGGAGCGCCGTCGCCGCCCATGCCTGATGCAGCGCAAGGCTACCAGCCGGCGGGGCGAACCCACCGGGCGGGCTCAACTGGTGGGCCAGGCCCTCTCCGCCTGGGCGAGGGCGCCCTCGGAGTCCAAGGAGCCCGCAACCCAGGAGGCCAGGGCCGTCCACATCGTGTGCGCGCCGACCTCGGGGGGCATGCCATCAGAGGCATCCATGCGGATGAGGGTCTGGCGCGACTGGAGCATCTCCGTGGCCCGCCGCCCCACTCGCGAGTTGATGGAGGAGGCGTCCACGCGCCGGTTGGCGGTGGCCACCCCGCCGAGCGCGGCCCTCGCCCGCGCCCACTCGGCGCTGGTCATGTACTCGGCCAGCGCCTGCGCACCCGGGCCGTCGGAGAAGGAGACGAGGTAGTCGCCGCCCACGAGGACGGGAGTCTCATCATCCGAGGCGCTGGGCACCAGGAAGGCGTCGAGGTCGGCGCCGCCGTCGGGCAGGACGGTCTCGAAGGAACTCGAGGCGTGGACCATGTAGCAGCGGCCCTCGGCCAGGGCGGCGCCGGCGGCCTCCAGGGTCATGGCCGAGGAGCCCGCCCGTCCGCCGAGCGCGTGCCCGTCGGCGAGCACGAGGGAGGCCACCGAGTCCAGGGCGCGCACGGCGGTGGGGTCGTTGAGCGGGACCCTGTGCGACTCCCAGGCGTCATAAGCGCCCGGCCCCTGGGTGGCCAGGATCGCGTCCTCCAGCCAGTCCGTGACCGTCCACCCACTCGTGGGGCCGTCGGCCACCGGCAGGCACCAGGGCGCCGGATTCTCGGCGCTGGCCCCGGGGCTGGCGCCAGGGGAGGCCTGCGCGGTGGCCGCCCCACCCGGACTGGCGCTCGCGCTCGCCGTCGGGCCTCCCGTGGCCCCCGTGGCCCCCTGGCCCGCGGCGCCCGCCGAGGCCATCCTCTTCGTGAGGGACTCCAGTTCGGCCCAGGTGGTGGGCACCTTGTAACCGGCCTTGGCGAAGGCCGACGGCGAGTACCAGATGAAGGACTTCACGGAGGCCATGAGGGGCGCGGCGTAGAGCGTGCCGTCGTAGGTCCCGGCCTCGCCCCAGGTGCGCTCCCATCCGAGCTCCACGTTCGCCCCGACCTGGTTGGACAGGGCCGCCAGCCGGCCATCGGACACCAGCTCGGAGATGATGCTCGCCTGGGGGACGATCGCGAGATCGCCGTGACGCCCGGCACGCAGGTCCTCCTCGAGCATGTCGGAGCCGGTGTGGACGACGCTGATGCCGGTGCAGGTGGTGAAGGCCTCCAGGGAGGCCTCCAGGCGCTGCGCCTCAACGCCCGTCAGCGGCGAGGTGAGCGTGAGCGAGGTGCCCCGCAGCGTGGGATCCACGTTGCAGCCAGGCGCGGAACTGGCCTGAGCGCCACTGATGCCCTTGGGCGCGCAGCCGACCAGGGCGGCGCCGGCCAGGGCAAGCGCCGCCCCCATGGCCCGACGCGAGGGGCGGGGAGGAACCGGGCCACCGCCGGGGCCTGCGGCGCAGGGGGCGCAGGGGGCTCCGCTCACGATGCCGGCGGCTCTGGCGCGCCGGGCGGGGCTGGGACGGCGAATGATGGGGCTCATCAAAGCTCTTCTCTCTCGGCGGCCCGCAGGGATCGAGTGCTCAGGAGATCGACGAGGGCGTCGAGGACCGCGGCGCATCCATCGTGCCAGACGGACTCGGTGATGATGTCGGCACTGGCCTTGACGGACTCGGGAGCCGAGCCCATGGCCACGCCGAGGCCCGCCCAGCGGAGCATCTCGATGTCATTGGTGCCGTCCCCCACGGCCACCACCTGGGAGGCGTCGGTACCCAGGCGGGCGGCCAGGCCCGCGAGCGCCGTCGCCTTCGAGACGCCCTCGGGGGCGACGTCGAGCCAGGAGGTCCAGCCGATCGAGTACTCCTCGACGGTCGAGGAGCCCGTGGAGCGCACGAGGGCGCTGAACTCCTCCAGGCCCATGGCCGGCGCGCGCAGCACCACGCGGTTGACCGGCCGGGAGATGATCTCCTCGTGGCTGACGACGCGCTGGTCCTCGATGAGCTCGCCGTCGGGGAAGAGCCGGGTGACGAGGAAGCCTTCATCGGGGACCTCGACGGCGAAGATGCCCTCCGGGATGGCCTGGCGCAATGTGGAGATGACGTGCGCGGGGTCGAAGGTCACCGAGTCGATGACCTCGTGCCCGCGCTCCAGGCCGGGGTCCAGGCGCAGCGTGAGGGCGCCGTTGGCGCAGACCATCCAGCCGTGGCGGACGCCGATGTGGTGGGCCACCGGCAGTGAGGCGAAGACGCTGCGCCCCGTGGACACGACGATCTGGGCGCCGGTGGCGGTCAGGCGGGACAGCGCGGCGTGGAGGCGGTCGGAGACGCGCCCGTCGCGGTCGAGGATGGTGCCATCGACGTCGAGGGCGACGATGAGCCCCGGCCCCAGGGCGGGGCGGAAGCCCGGCCCGGTCTGGGCGCCCGGGCCGCCCGGCCCGGCCGGGGCGGTGGGCCCGGCCTGGGCGCCCGGGCCAGCGGCGTCGAGGATCGGGGCGATGGCCTCGGCCCGGTTGGCCACGAGGAGGGCGTAGGCGTCATCGTCCAGGGGGCGGGCCCCGGGGGGGCCCGGGTAATGGGTGGCTCCCCCGAGGCTGAGGGCCGGGGCGGAGTCGGGGTCGAGGTCCGTCAGCGGCGCGCCCGAGGGGCGCACCTCATCGGCCGCCCCCCACCGCTCACCCGGGCCGGGCCCCCCTGCCGCCCCCTCCTCGGGGCGACGCGACCGGTCCAGGCTCATCGCTCGACGGGCTCGATGACCTCAAGGCCGCCCATGTAGGGGCGCAGGCCCTCAGGGACGACGACGGCGCCGTCGGCGCGCTGCTGGTTCTCCAGGATCGCCACCATCCAGCGGGTGGTGGCCAGGGTCCCGTTGAGCGTGGCCACCGGCGCGGTGCCGCCCTCGCGGCGCTCGCGGGTGCCAAGGCGCCGGGCCTGGAAGGTGGTGCAGTTCGAGGTGGAGGTGACCTCCATCCAGCGCTCCTGGGTGGGCAGCCAGGCCTCGCAGTCGAACTTTCGGGCGGCCGAACTGCCCAGGTCCCCGGCGGCGGTGTCGATGACCCGGTAGGGCAGGCCGACCAGGGCCAGCATCTCCTCCTCCATGGCCAGGAGGCGGGCGTGCTCGGCCTCGGCGTCCTCGGGGCGGCAGTAGGAGAACATCTCGGCCTTGTTGAACTGGTGGACGCGGATGATGCCACGGGTGTCCTTGCCGGCGGCGCCGGCCTCGCGCCGGTAGCAGGTGGACCAGCCGAGGTAGCGCTTGGGGCCGGCGGCCAGGTCGAGGATCTCATCGGTGTGGTAGCCGGCCAGGGCCACCTCGGAGGTGCCGGTGAGGTAGAGGTCGTCCGCCGGGAGGTAGTAGATCTCGTCGCTGTGGGCGCCGAGGAACCCGGTGCCGCCCATGATGGCGGGGGACACGAGGGTCGGCGTCGTCATGGGGGTGAAGCCGTGGCGGCCGGCCAGGTCCAGGGCGGCGGTCATCAGCGCGAGCTCCAGGCGCATGCCGGCGCCCTTGAGGTAGTAGAAGCGGGCGCCGGAGACCTTCGCGCCGCGGCGCGTGTCGATGATGTCCAGGCCCTCGCCCAGGGCGAGGTGGTCGGCGGGGGTGAAGCCCTCGGCGGCGAAGTCGCGCGGCTCGCCGCCCTCGTGCCGCAGGACGACGTAGTCCTCCTCGCCTCCGGTGGGGGCGCCGGCGATGAGGTTGGGGAACTGGCGGGCGAGATCGTCGAGCTCGGCGGCGGCGCCATTGGCGGCCGCCTCGGCGGCCTTGACCCGCTCGGCGAGCTCCTTGGCACTGGCCAGAGCGGCATCGCGCTCGGCCCCCGGGGCGGCCTTGCCGATCGACTTGGACACGCTCTTCTGCTCGGCCCGCAGGGCCTCGAAGGCGCCCAGGAGGGAGCGGCGGGACTCGTCAGCGGCGATGATGCGGTCGACAAGGCCGACGTCGGCGCCGCGGGCGCGCTGGCTGGCGCGGTACGGCTCTGGGTTCTCACGGAGCTCGCGCAGATCGATCATAAGGCCGAGTGTAGCCAGCGGCCGGGCCGGGGCGCGCCGTCGATCCCGCGCGCGGCAGAGGGCCGGCGGCGGTATCAGTCACCTACTGAATGACCACTGAGTGAGCGGACACTCCGGAGCTCCTTAGAAAACTTCTGCATTCATTGGATAAGCGCCTATAGTGAGGTCAATAGCGGCTCCACCTGCGAGCTCACCTGACCAATGCGGCTTCCCTGGGCCGCCCGACCCCTCACGCGGCCCGTACCTGCGCGGACGAGCGTGTCCCGCATCCCTCCAGCCTCCCAACCCGATACATGCCCCATCCTCACCCCAGGAATCGCTATGCCCTCCTCCTCACTGCCATCCTTCTCGCAGTTGCGCGCCTTCGTCGCGCTGTGCGACCACCAGCACTTCGGTGAGGCCGCTGCCGCCCTCGGCGTCTCCCAGCCCAGCCTCTCGCAGGCGATCACCGCCCTGGAGAAGCGCGTGGGCGGGGAGCTCGTGGAGCGCACCACGCGACGCGTGCTCGTCACCCCCCTCGGTGAGACCCTGCTGTCCTACGCCCGTGAGGCGGTCCTCGCGGCGGAGGCCTTCTCCGACGCCGTCACGAATCAGGGAGCGGCCCTGACCGGGGCGCTGCGGCTGGGGATCATCCCGACCCTCGCCCCCTATGTCGCGCCCGTCCTGCTCGACGGCCTGCGCGAGAGCCACCCGCAGCTCCAGCCCGGGATGCGCGAGATGGTCACCGGGGACATCCTGGACATGCTGGGCCAGGGCCGCCTCGACGCCGCCATCATCGCCGTCGAGTCCGAGATCCCCCGCATCACCGCGGTGCCGATGTTCGATGAGCCGCTCATCATCCTCACCGCCACCGACCATCCCTGGGCGGGCCGCGAGGACGTCGCCCCCGAGGATCTCGACGACGAGAACCTCCTGCTCCTCGACGAGGGCAACTGCCTGCGCGACCAGACCCTCGCCCTGTGCCAGCGCTACGGCAACCGCCCGCCGGTCGCGGTGGCGACCACGCTGTCGACGGTCATGCGGATGGTGGCGCACGGGGTGGGCATCACCGTCATCCCCGAGGGCGCGCTGAGCATGCTCTCCAGCGCGGACGCCCACGGCGTGGCCCGCTTCGCCGCTCCCACGCCGGTGCGCCGCATCGCCCTGGTCCACCGCGCCTCCTCCTCGCGAACCGAGGATTTCGCCCAGCTCGCCGAGATCTGCACCGATCTCATGCGGTCCACCGGGCTACCGGTCCTGGAGCCGACGGCGAGCGCCGAGACCGCCTGAGTCGGCCGCGCCGAGCTGAGCACGGCCGTATGGGCGGGCTGGCCTGCGTCATCATCAACCCCTCCAAGCGGGGGGCGACGCCGCGCCTGCGGGCCGCCCTCGCCGCTGAGCTGCGCGCCGCGGGGTGGGCGCGCGTCGACTGGGCGGCCACGACCCCCGATCAGCACGGGGCGCGCCAGGCCGCCAGGGCCGTGGAGGCCGGCGCGGAACTCGTCATCGCCGCCGGCGGGGATGGGACCGCGCGCGCCGTGGCCGACGGAGTCGCCCGGGCCAGTGGCCCTCGCGCAGGGGTGGAGTTCGGCATCGTCCCGCTCGGCACGGCGAACCTCGCGGCCCGGGGCCTCGGCATCCCGCTGCGCCGCTGGCCGGCGCTGCGCCTGGCGGCGGGCACGGCGGCGCACCGGGTGGCGCTGATCGACCTGCTGCGGGTGAGCACGGACGCGCTGGAGGCCGCCGGGGCGCCCCCGGAGCCCTGCCTGGTGGTCACCGGGATCGGGTTCGACGCCCGGCTCGTGGCCGCCACCCGCGCCGGACTCAAGCGCCACGCCGGCTGGGGGGCCTACGCGATCGCCGCCGTGCGGAGCCTGGGGTCGCCGCGCCTGCCGATGCGCATCGCCGTCGACGGCGGGGCCCGGGAGGAGGCGCGTGCCCGCTGCCTGCTCATCGCGAACTCAGGCCGGCTGCCCGCCGGGATCCGACTGCTGCCAGACGCCCGCATGGACGACGGCGCGCTCGACGTGGCCGCGCTCGACGTCAGGCGCGGCCTGGTCGGCTGGGCCTCGCTCGCCCGCCAGGTCCTGCCGCCCGCGCCCGCCCGCTACACACCGCCGGGGCGGGGACTGGCGGACGTGCGGTTGGCCCGCGGACGCGAGGCGGTGGTGGACCTGGGCGAGCCCGCCCCGCTGGAGATCGACGGCGAGGTCCTAGCCCCGGCCAGGTGGGCGCGCGTGCACGTCGAGCCCGGCGCCGTCGCCGTCCGGGTGCCGCGGACGGGGTGAGCGCGGGTGAGCCCGGGTCCGGCTACAGCGTGCGGCCAGCGAGAACGTCGGCCACCCAGGCGCGCGCCACGGTGAAGTCCTTGTCGCTCGTGCCGGCGCTGACCACCACGGGGCGGCCGTCGAGCCGGGGGTAGGAGCCGAGGAAGCGGACCATGGGACAGGTCCGGTGCAGGCCGATGAAGGCGGCCTGGACGCGCTCCTCGCGGATGTGCCCCTCGATGTCGATGCTGAAGCGGTAGCGGCCCAGGGAATCACCCACGGGGCGGGACTCGATGCGCGAGAGGTTGACCCCGCGGGCGCTGAACTGCTCAAGCATGTCGAGCAGGGCGCCGGCGCGGTCGTGCGGGAGTTGGACCATGAGCGTCGTCTTATCCGCGCCGGTCGGCTCGCAGACCCGCCCGGGCCGGGAGATCACGACGAAGCGGGTCACGGCGTCGGGATTGTCCGCCACGCCGCCGGCGATGACGTCCAGGCCGTACTGCTGGGCGGCCAGCGGGTTGCACAGGACCGCCTGGAAGCCGGCCTCGGCGCCCTCGGCCAGCGCCTTGGCGGGGGCGGAGGTGGAGGTGCCGGCCACGTAGACGGCGTCCGGGAGGTTGGCGTGGGCCCAGCCGCGGCACTGCGCCCAGGCGTGGGGGTGGGTGGAGACGGCCCGCACGTCCTCCAGGCGGGTGCCGGCGCGACCGGCAAGCACGAAGGTGATGGGGATGGCCACCTCGGCGGTGATGACCAGCGGGGAAGAGGCGATGAGGTTGTCGATCGTGGCGTTGACCCCGCCCTCGACCGAGTTCTCGATGGGGACGACGGCGGAGGCGGCCTCGCGCTCGCGCACCCGGTCCAGGGCGGTGGGCACATCGGGGCAGGGCTCGACGTCGACGGCCGCGGGCGCGACGGCACGCAGGGCCATCTCGCTGAAAGTGCCGGCGGGACCGAGGAAGGACCAGACAGGAGCGCTCATGGGCCCGAGGGTATCCGCGCCCGTCGCGACGCGTCGCCGCCGTCCGCGCGACCGGTCTCGCTCCTATTTTCGACCGGTTTCGCTCCTGTTTTCGACCGGTCTCGCGGAGAAGGCGGGCGCATCCCCATAATGCGGACTCATCGCACGTCAGGGGTTGACTCATGCGATGATGCGATCTACCTCACCCTCGACCTCAAAGGCGCCTCATGAGTGATGAATCCACGGTCTCAGCTGATCAGCCGGCCTTTCAGGCGCCGCCGAGCGTCGTGTCCCAGGCGCTATCGCCGCTGGGGCGCGCGCCCGCGCAGATCTCCTTCCTGCTGACCCTCGCGGCGGTGCTCGGCACGGCGCTCATCTCCGCGATCCTCATCCTCGTGGCCATCGCGCCCTCCGTGGACAAGGCGCCGTCGGGAATCTCGCCGCTCCTCGTCGCCATGGGCTACAGCCTGGGCGGGCACCTGACCGGCGGCATCGACGAGGGCTCGGTTGGATCGGTGTCCATCGGGGCGTCCATGCTCCCCCTGGGCACGCTCGCGGCGGTGGCGACGGCGGTCCACCTCCTCGCGCGCCGCCGCGCGCGCCAGGACGAGTCCTGGGCGCCGTTCGGCGCCGTCGCCCTGCGCGCGGCCCTGGAAGCACTGGCCATCGCCGTCGTCGCCTGCCTCCTGACCGGCATCGTCTCCGTGTCCGGCGACGGGATGAGCCCCGACCTCGACAAGGGCGAGATCCACGCCTCGCCGGGATGGATCCTCCTCAGCGTCTGGGTCCTCGTCTTCGGCGCGCTGACAGCCGCACGCGCTGGTAGCGCCTTGCTGGCGCGCGCCCCCGGGGCTATCCAGCGGGTGGTCCACGAGCTCGGCGGGCTCGCCTGGGGCGTCGGCGTCATCCTCGGCCCCGTCGTCGTGCTGGGCGCCATCGTCGGCGCCGCGC
The DNA here is from genome assembly GCF_009829635.1 of Actinomyces sp. zg328. NCBI lineage: Bacteria > Bacillati > Actinomycetota > Actinomycetes > Actinomycetales > Actinomycetaceae > Actinomyces > Actinomyces sp. zg328. Next base: position 73,946 of record NZ_VWPE01000007.1, on the reverse strand, counting down.
TCAACGACGCCGCCCACGCGATCCCCGTCATCCCCGTCTACCTCGGCAACCTGCTCATCTACGCGCTCAGCCTGGGCACGCTCGGCGGAGCGTCACTCTCCGCGAGCCAGCGCGACGCCTTCGGCGTCTTCGCCGACATCCCGGTCGACGCCGGGACGACGACGAGCCTGGCCTGGGATGCGCTGGGCGGCTGGTCGGCCCTCCTGTTCCTGGCGATCCTGGTGCTCCTGGTGGTGGCCGCGGCGCGCATCGGCACGCGTCGCCAGCGCCTGGCCGCGCCCTCCTTCGAGCGCGTCTGGCAGATGCCGGCCGTGGGCCTCGTCCTGGCCATCGTGGCTCTCCACCTGCTGATTCCCCTGAGGGTTCATATCGGCGTCTCCGTCGCGCGCTTGGGCTCCCACAGCGCGGGCCTCTCCCTCGTCCCGTCGTGGTGGTCCTCCCTCACACTCGCGCTCATCCTGCTGGTGATCTCCGTGCTCGCCGAGTACGTCCCCGGCCTGCTCCACGCCAATGCGGCCTCGCTGCTGCGCCTCATCGGTGGTGGCGCCGCCGTCGACCGCTGGGTCGCGGGCCTGCCGGCCACCGGAGCGCTCCCGATGGTGTCCGGCCAGTTCGCGGCAGGGCCGGTGACCTCGACCGGCCCGATCGCCTCCGCTGGTCCCGTCGCCCAAGCCAGTCCCATCGCCGCGGCGGCGCCCCCGCCGCCGGGGGCGCCCGCGGCCAGTCCCGGCACCGGCGCCTTCCCGCTCGGCACGCCCGGCACCGGCGCCTTCCCGCTGGGTGCGCCCGGCACCGGCGCCTTCCCGCTGGGCGCCCCGGACACGGGATCATTCCCCGCTGGCGCGGCCCTCGCCGTGGCCGGCACGGTCCCCGCGCCGGCCATCCCGGCCCCCATGAGCCCCCGGGCACGCCGTCGCCTCAAGTTGGCCACGGGCGCCGTCGTCGCCTGCCTCGCGCTCCTCATGGGCTTCTTCATCGCCGTCGAGATGCTCAACTCCCAGCGCACGCCTGAGAAGGAGGTCGAGAAGTACCTCGATCTCGTGGCCGCCGGGAAGGCCTCCGAGGCCACGGCCATGGTGGACCCAGGAGTGTCGAATGATCAGCGCGCACTCCTGACGGACTCGGCCATGTCCGCGGCGACGTCGCGGATCACGGTGGTCGACGTCGAGGAGAAGGAGAAAGGGAAGGGAGACGATGAGAAGCGGGTCGAGGCCACACTGTCCGTCAATGGCGAGAAGTTCACCCGGATCTTCACCGTGTCCTCCAAGGACAAGTCCTTCGGCCTGCTCAACAACTGGAAGGTGAAGACCTCGCTGGCCATGCCCGTCCAACTGTCCTCCAAGTCATTGGGGGGCCTCAGCGTGGGCGGCACCGAGGTCGCTCTGGAGAACCCGAGCAAGAGTTCCAAGGGGCCGAAGCCCCCGGAGCGCGCCGGCGGGACCGCCGTCCAGTACATGTACCCCGGCATCTACCCCATCGCCAGCGCGTCGGCGACCTCCGCTTATATCACCACTGATAAATCCTCGGTCACGGTCCTGCCCGGCGACAGCGCGGCCTCGGGGACCGTTCTCGCCGTCGAGGGCGAGCCGACCGAGGAGCTCAAGCGGTACGTCCTGGCCAAGATCAACGAGAAGGCCACGAGCTGCGTGACGCCGCCGACCAATACCGACAGCTCCTGCCCCATCGAGCTGCGGAGCACGGACCTGGCGTCACTCTCGGTGACGACTCCGGCGAGCACGGTGACCATGGACGACGCCTCCACCTTCAAGAGCGGCACGATCGTCTTCACCTACCGGAGGATCCCCTCCACGTGGGACAAGAACCCGAAGGACCAGACGGTGAGATACACCTTCTCCGGGACGGTCGATCTGTCGGGCAGCGGTGACCCGGAGGTGACCGTCACCAGGGCGGCCCACGCCCTCGCCTTCTGACCCCGCCCCTTTCGCCGGGGCCGGGCGATCAGCGCGCGGCCCCGCACTGCTGCCGTCCCCCCTCCGAACCGGTCTCGCTCCTCATTTCGACCGGTCTCGCTCTTGATAACGACCGGTCTCGATGCTGGTTTCGACCGGTCTCGCGGGGGGCCGTAGGCTTCTCGGGTGAGCAGGCGACGGCGGAACCCCCAGCAGCGCTTCGCGCGCGCAGTGGTCTACGGCATCATCCTGCTCACCGTCCTCGGGATGATCCTCGCGATGATCAGCGCGTCCTCCGCGGCCTCCACCCAGGACACGGCGGGGCGCGCGCCCGTCATCGTGCTGGGCACCCGCGATCTGACCTGGGGGGGCCTTCGCGAGATCGCGGGCTCCTCCTCTTCCGCCGCCGGCGACGCCGGCTCCCTCCTCGACGCCGCGAGCAGCGGCGAGCCCGTCAACGTCGTCGTGCGCTCGGCGAACCCGGCCACCTGCCCGGCCGACGGCTGGCTGACCCTCGGCGCCGGGTCCCGCGCCCGCGCCCTGCCCCCCGGCGCCGCGTCCACCCCGGGCGCCCCGGCCTGCCTGGACGCCCCCGACGCGGCATCCGCCCTGGCCGCCTCCAGAGGCTCCGGCTACGAGGCCCGCCCCGGGGCGCTGGCCGCCGCCCTGGCCAAGGCCGGCGCGCCCGCCACCGCCATCGGGGATGCCGCCTCCCTCGCGCTGGCCACCGAGGGCGGGGCCGCCACGACCAGCGACAGCCTCAAGGAGCTCCTGGCCTCCGGCCCCAGCGGGCTAACCCTCGTCGACACCGCCGCCGGGGCCACCACCGCCGAACAGCGGGTGACGGCCCTGGCGCGGGCCCGCGAGGCGGTCCTGGCCGCGATGCCGCGGGCGAGGATCGTCATCGTCTCCGTGGCCGACGCCGAGAGCCCCGGCCCGCAGATCGGCATCCTGCCCGCAGGCACCACCTCCCCGCGGGGCCGCGACGGCGGCCTGCTCGTCGGCGACTCCACCCACCAGGCGGGACTCATCCAGCTCACCGACCTGGCCCCCACGATCCTCGCCGCACTCACCGGGAGCCCCCACCCGGGCGGCGCCTCCGCGCGGATGACCGGCAGCGCCCTCGCCCTGCCCGATTCCCCTCCCCCGGCCGCGAGCGCGGAGCCGGGCGCTACCGATCCCGCGGGGTCCCGCGCCGTGGAGGAACTCGCCGACGGCGCCCTGCGCGCCCGCGCCTCCCACCTGGCCACGATCCCGTCGATCCTGCTCCTCGTCGCCGCCTCCGGGGCGCTCGCGCTCACGGCCGCCCTCGCCCTGCGGGGCGCGCCTCGACCGCGCGCGCTCATCGCTCTGCGCGGGGCCGCGCTGGCGGCCTCATGCCTGCCGCTCGCCGCGCTCCTGTCCGGGGCCATTCCCTGGTGGCGCGCCGGGGCGTCGGCGGGCGAGCCCTCGTGGGCCGCCGCGGCCGCCGCCCTCGCCGCGATCCTGTTCATCGGCGGCGCCCTGGCCGGGCTCGTCGTCCTCGCTGCCCGGGCCGTGGGGCGCCCTCGCGGAGGGGTGGCGCTCGTCGCGGGGCTCACGTCCCTGGCCTGGCTGCTCGACGCCGCCCTCGGGGCGCCGCTGGCCTTCAACGGGGTCCTGGGCATGGACGCCGTCGTCGCGGGCCGCTTCTACGGCATGTCGAACACGGGGTTCGCGATCGCCGCCGCCGCGCTCATCATCGCGATCGCCGCGCTCCGAGCCCTCTCGCCTCCCGGCCGCGGCTGGGCCCTGGGCTTGGTGGCGCTCATGGGCGGTGGGGCCCTCGCGCTTGACGGCGCACCCTGGCTTGGCGCCGACCTCGGAGGAGCGCTCACGCTCGCGCCCGTGCTCGTGGTGCTGGCCGTCGCCCTCGCCGCCCCAGAGTTGGGCCGACGCGGCCGACTGCGCGCCGGCCTGGGCGCCGTCGCGGGAATGCTGGTGGTCGGGACGGTCCTGGCGGGCCTCGACCTCGCGCGCCCGGCTGATCGGCGCACCCACCTGGGGCGCTTCGCGGCGGGCCTCGCCGACGGCTCGGCCTGGGACACACTGGGGCGCAAGGCCGGGGCGCTCATCGCCCCTTTCCTCAGCAGCGCGCTCGCCCTGACGGCGCTGATGGCCGGGCTGGTCACCGTCGTCGGCGCGGCCTGGTGGGGGGCCCGGGAGCACCGGGCGTGGCGCGAGGGGCGGTCCGCCTACCGGTGGCTCGCCACGGGTCGCGCCGCTCCGCGCTGGGTCGGATCAGCCCTGGTGGGGCTGGGAGTGCTCGTCGTCGTCGAAACGCTGCTCAACGACTCGGGGCCGTCCATGGCCGTGATCTCAGCCGCGACGGCGGCGCCCCTCATCCTTCGGGCGCTGCTGGCGGCGCGCCCGGGGCAGCGGCCTGCTTGACAGCCCGGAACGCCATGAAGGGCGCCTGCGCGCGGATCGCGCCCTCATCCCGCGCATGAATCGGCACGCGCTGGCCGCGGAGCTTGCGCCGGGCGATGGCGTGCATGACGGCGCGGTACTGGGCGGCGCGGTGCAGCTTGCCAGCCATGTCGTTGCCGGAGGCGCGGTGCTGGATGTCGCAGGGAACCTCGATGACCGTCAGGCCCGCGACGAGCACGTCGATGGTCATGCCGACCTCCACGCCCCAGCCCTCGGCGAAGGGCTGGGCGGCGTCGTAGGCGGCCCGGGTCAGGCAGCGCTGGCCGGACAGGGGCGCGATCGGCGCCCAGCCGGTGGTGGCGGCGATGGCGCGACGAGCGGCGCGCACGACGCGGCCCCGCCCGCCGGCACCCGCCTGCTTGGGCAGGACGGCGATGGACATGTCCGCGGCGCCGTCAAGCACCGGCGGGACCAGATCGGCGCAGGCGGCGGCGGAGTCCCCGAGGTCGCCGTCGAGGAAGAGCAGGAGGCGGGTGGGGCCGTCCTCGTAGTCGCGCATGGCGACGACCCCCGCGCCGGTCTCCATGGCGGAGGCCTTGCCCCGGCTCACCGAGTGGCGGACGGTGACGGCGCCGGCGCACCGCGCCGCGCTCTGAGTGGAGTCGCTGGATCCATCATCGACGACGACGACGAGGTCGACTCGCGGGATGGCGCGGCAGGCGCGAACCGTGGCCGCAATGCGGTCGGCCTCGTCCTTGGCGGGGATGACCACGGCGACTCGTTGATCGGCCCGTGGCGCTGAGGACGGACTCACAGGCTAAGCCTAGTCATGATCGGGGCTCCCGTGTGGGATCGGATGACCACCTCCTCGGGTCTCAGCTCGGCAACGGGGGCGGCCGTGTTGCTGAAAGCTTGCGGATTGAACGCATTTGCCCAGGTGGCTTCTAAGGACGGTGGAAACCGTCGCCGGAGCGTGGAAGCCTGGGCGCCGGGACCCGTCAACGGCGACGGGCCCCCGTCTTTCCCCTCGCCACCCCTCTCAACGGGCCGCATGGGCGCCCGCCCAGCAGCGCCGTCGGGACTGAACCCGGTCGCGCCCCTAGCCGCTGAGGCCCCGGGCAGTCACCGCCCGGGGCCTCAGCATGGGGTGGGGCGATCGCGAGACGGGACGGCGGGGCCCCGGGTCAATGCCTCGGGGCCCCGCCGTTCGCGGGCGTGGCGACGGGGGCGCGCCGCTCAGGAGGCGGAGCGCCTGCCCGCCATGAACCACCAGGCCGCTCCTCCCACGCCGACCAGGGCGGCCGGGGTGAGGATCCAGGGGAGCATGTCCAATCCGTCACTGCCCCTCTCGCTCGCCGCCGCCTGGGTGGCGGGGGCCGCCTGCTGGGAGCCGGGGTCCGACGACGGCTTGCCACTGGGGTTGGTCGTCGAGGTCGACCGCGGCGTCCGGGTCGGGCTCGGGCCGGTGGCGCCCTGCGGGACGGGGTTGGGGGCCTCACTTGAGGCCAGCGGGCTGGGCGCGCTGCCCAGAGAGGGGTTGGTGGCGTCGCGCAGGACCTGGCCGACGGCGCTGGCCGAGCTGTCGCGACCGGCTGGGACCGGGTTGGGCGACGCGGGGCCGACGACGCTGCCGGGGTTCGTGGTTCCCGGCAGTGCGGGCAGGGGGAGCGATTCCCGGGGCGCGGCGCCAGGGTCGGCCTGGGGGGCGGGCTCCTGCGGAGCCGGGGCGGCGGGCGCTGCGATCTCCGGGGCGGAGGGGGCCTCTGGAGCCCGCGGGGCGGGGGGAGCCTCTGGGGCCTCCGGGGCGGGAGCCCCCGGAGCGCCTGGCGCGGGGCTCCTGGGTGCGCCGTCGCCATCATGGCCGCCGCCACCGTCATGGCCACCACCACCGCCGTGGCCGCCATCCTGATCACCGCCGGGGTCCTTCGGCGAGGGGGCCGGCTCCTGAGGCCGAGGCGCCGGGGCCTCGGGAGCGCCCGGGGCCGACGCGGGGGAGGTCGCCGTGAGCGTGCGGAGGATGCCATCGGCGCCGATATAGGTCGCGGAGGCCTTGTCCTTGAAGTCGGGGCCCGGGGTGAAGACGACCTTCCCGTCCTCATCGATGGACCAGGTGCCGACTCCCTCTTCGTGCTGGGGGCTGAGATCGCCTCCCGCCGGGACGGTGAACTCCGCCCGGCCTTTGACGATCTCCCTGGTCTCGGCGTTCGGGTCGGTCTTAGGGGCCCCGTCCTCACCGGGGCGGGCCCCAGGGGCGGGGCTCGGCTCCGCTTCGCCCTCATCATCCTTGTCCCGAGGAGCGTGAGGGCGAAGGGCATTGCGATCGCGCCGGGGGGCGCTGCGCTCCCCGGGGTCGTCCTCGTCAGCAGCCCGCGGGAGACCGTCCTGGTCCTCGGGGTCGCCCGCCTCGCCGCGCCGCTCCCGTTCCGTGTCCGCGGGCTCATCGTCCTGGAGATCCCCGTGTTCCCGCGGATCGGCCGCGTCCCGGACCTCGGCGTCCCGGACCTCGGCGCCAGCGGCCTGATCCGCCTGGTCACCCCGATCCTGAAGGTCGGCTCGGGGCTGGTCCCGCCTCTCGCCGTCCTGAGGGCGGGCCTGGTCGGCGACCCGGTCCTCCTGCCGGGCCTCGGCCCGCGCGCCCACCCGGTCAGCGGCGTCGACGGGGGCGCCAACGCCCGGCTCGGGGGTCTTATCGGCAGTGGCCGAGGGACTGATGACCGCGATGGAGGCGGCGATGGCGAGAGCGAGAGCGCCGTTCCCGGCGATGGGGTGCTTCACAGGATCTCCCAGAGTGGAGTGTCACGGGCTGATAACGAGGCTAGCAGGCTCCCCGCATCGGCGGAAGGGCAGTTCAGGGCAGTTCAGCGCAGTTCAGTCCGGTTCTGCACGGTTCCCAGAAGTTCAGTGCAGGAGGGCGTACACCTTCCAGGTATCGGCGTCGGAGTCCACAACGAGGGAGCAGTCCCCGACTCCGCCCCACGGGATCGCCGGGGAGACAGCCTCAATCGCCCGGGACGTCGTCGGATCGGACATCCGGGCGTAGAGCCACTGCTCGGATTCGGTCTGACCGTAGTAGTAGACGCCGTCGCAGGTCGCGGGGGCGAGGGCCGCCAGGGTGATGGAGGGTTGATCGCCAGCGTCCATCACCAGCCGGCCCACCGCGTGGATCGACCTCTCCGGGAAGCCGACGACGCTGGTCGGCAGGGAGTTAAGGTCGATGCCGGTGATCGAGGCGAGGCGGGAGCCGTCGTCGACGCCGAACAGGCTCAAGGCGCCACCGGTCGCGTCGCTCCAGCCCACGGCCACCAGCGAAGCGCTCACCGTGCAGATGTAGGCCGGCGCGGCGCCGGTCCCGCCGTCGCCGACCAGGGTCCCCTCACCCACCGCGCCCGCACGGGAGATCCGCGAGTAGTGGGCATTGCCGTCCACCATGAGGACATGGCTGTCCGTGGCCGCGGTGGCCGTGTGCCCGCTGGGCACGGTGACGGTGTAGACGCCCCGGCTGTCGACGCCGGCAGCCGAGGAGTCGGGCAGGGTGAAGAGCGGATTGCCCCCGACCCAACTCACCGTGGCGCCCGACGGCGGGGTGACGCTCGTGGGCGTGCCCAGGACGGTGCCGGTCAGCGGGTACCAGGACATCCCGGTCGGGGTGACCGCCCAGATGGCCGCGGCGCCATCCATCGTTCCCAGCACGAGGGCCTGGGCGTCGGCCGGCGCGGCCTGGCTGCTCGCCGGTGCGCCGTTGACGTCGAGGATGTCGAGGGTCGAGCCCGGCGTGAGGATGGCGACGCCATCGGGCAGTGCCAGAGGGCTCGTCTGCGGCTTGATCTCGGCCTCCCAGACCGCCTTGGGGCTCAGCGGCGACGGCGCGGAGTGGGAGGGCAGCGCGATCGTCCCGCTCGGTCGCGGAGTGGTCGACGCGGAACCGGCCGGGGATGCCGAGGACCCCGTCAGCATCTTGGCGAGTACCGCGACGGCGCCCGCTGCCCCGACGGCACCGACGGCCCCGACCGCCCCGAGGACGGCGCGCCGGGACACCCGGCTGCCGCCGCGTCCCGGCGCCTCGCCGGCGGCGCCCTCGTCCTCGATCGACGGCATGTCCCTGGGGGCGTCGCGGCGCGATGGCGCGGGCGCCCCCAGGCCGCCCATCCGCTGGTCCCCGTCCTGCGGTGCGGCGGGGGCGATGGGCATGGGCTCCACGGCGGGCGCGGCGGGGGCGATGGGCTCCGCCGCAGGCGCGGCGGGGGCCGCCGCAGGGGCGGGGGGCATGGGCGGCGCGGGAGGAATAGGAGGCGCGGGGGGCACTGGGGGTACTGCCGCGAGGGGCGCCGGCATCACCCCGTAGGAACCGTTGGCGACGGGCGCGGAGGACGCCGTCGGGTACCTGCGGGTGTCCGGAACCTGGGGCTCCTGCGGGGCCGACGGCGCCTGCGGGAGCATCGGGGATCGCGGCGCTTGCCGCTCCGGGGGGAGTCGGAGGACCTGCCCGGGATCCGCGGCGGGCGCAGCCCCACCGCCCGCCGGCTCGGCGTCGTCCGCTCCACCCGGGCCCGCGGCGCCGGCCATCGAGGGGGGCCCGCTGACGGCGAGGGCCTCATCGGGGTCGATGCCCACCCCGGCCGGGGCTCCCGCGCTGGCCCACGTCCTGCGGGCATCCGCGCCGAGCGCCTCCCACTGGTCGTCGGAGGCGAAGGCCATCGCGTCGAGCGGGTCGATGGGGCTGAAGTTGGCGTCGTTGGGACCGCGCAGGATCGCCCCGGTGATGTCGCCCTTGAGGACGTACCAGAGGGAGTCCTGGCCGTCCCGCACGTGCATGGGGGCGAGGACCCCGTCGCCGTACTGGGTGCCCACAAGCCACACGGCCGCGCTGATGCAGGTGACCGCGGGCGCCTGCCCATTCACGGGCGTCACTTCCCGGCCGTTGATGGTGATGACTCCGGCGGAGTCGACCTCCGCCTGGATGACCGGGTGGGTGAAGGCCATGCCCAGGAGGTCGGGGGTCATCTTCTGCATGGCGGTGTCCTTCTTGGGGGATGCGTCAGGGAGGAGGAGGCGCCCGGGAGCGCGCCGTCCCTGAGAGGGAAGGCGGCGGCAGGGGACGCCGCTGTCCTCGATCCTCGGACGAGGCAGCACCACCCATGAGGCGGCGCTGAAGATAACGGTACCATCACAGCGTTTGGCCGGATAAGTGCTGGTTTTCGCGCCCCGGGCGCTCGTGCGACGCCGTCGAGGACGGTCCAGCCCACCGGCGCCCAGGCCCGTGGCGCGGGGATGGCGGGATGCCGCCTTCGGGCGGGGGCCGCCGGACCGCGGGCAGCGACCGGGGGAGGTTAGAGGAGGCCGCCGTTCATGACGCGCTCCCATTCCGCCGCGCGGTCCGCACGGCGCCCGGCCTCGATGAGGATCTGCTGAGCGGCGGGCAGGTCCTCCACGATCATGGCCGCCATCGCCTGAGCGGTGCCGGACCGGCGCCCCCAGCCCTGCCGGGCGGCGTCGAGCGCCATGCCGGCGTCCCCCCACTCCCCCAGCCCGGAGCGCAGGGCGGTGACCAGCGTGTACACCGCGGCGCGCCGTTGCCAGGCCTGCCCGGTCGGGGCGGGATGCTGGGCGCGCAGCCGGACGACGAGCTCGTCGTCGGTCTCGAGGTGGGTCAGCCAGCCGGAGTGGAGGAGGAGGTGGCCGGCGCCGTCGAGGCCCGCCTTCCAGGCGCGGCGGGCGGCGACGGCGGGGGCAGGGGTGTCGGTGAATGTGGGGATGGTGGCCGCCCACTCCCCCAGCCAGACGGCGTCGACGATGGCGGCCAGATCCGCGCGCCCCAGGGCGGCGTGGTCGACGAGCTCGGCAGCCTGATCGCACTGCTCCTGGGCCGAGCGGGTCCGGTCCTCGTCGAGTTCGCCGGCGACGAGCCGGGCGACGGCGGGGGACATCGGCTGCGGGGAGGAGGTGTCGGCAGCGGGCATGGGCATCGCTCCTTCAGGGCCGGGGCGCTCAGGACGGCCGGGCGCCGCGGGAATCAGCGTAGGCCAGGACGGGGCGCGACGCGGCGTGACGGAGCGCGCCAAGCGGCGTGACGAGCGGTTCCGAACCGGTCTCGTCGCTGTTTTCGACCGGTCTCGCGCCAGCGGGGAGTGGTGGCCGCCGTCGGGGGTTGAGAGCCCTCCGACGGCGGCCACCTGAAGCTCCGCACCACTGGAGCCGACCTGTTAATGATAACGGTTCTCGGCTAGGATGTCACGCATCCGATCCGATCCCTTACGAGGAAGCATCATGCCCAACCCCGACCAGCTCGCCCGCATCCGCACCGCGCCCGGCTTCATCGCCGCCCTCGACCAGTCCGGCGGCTCCACCCCCAAGGCCCTGGCCGCCTATGGCATCGGCGCCGACCGCTACGGCGACGACGCCGAGATGTTCGACCTCGTCCACGCCATGCGGACCCGTGTCATCACCTCTCCCGCATTCACCTCGGAGCGCATCATCGGCGCCATCCTCTTCGAGCGCACGATGGACGGCGCCATCGAGAACCGACCCACCGCCGAGTACCTGTGGGACGTCAAGGGAATCGTCCCCTTCCTCAAGATCGACAAGGGCCTGGCCGAGCGCACCCACGGCGCCCAGGTGATGAAGCCCATGCCCGAGCTCGACTCCCTACTCGACCGCGCCGTCGCCCAGGGCATCTTCGGCACCAAGGAGCGCTCGGTCATCCACGGCGCCGATCCCGCAGGGGTCGCCGCCGTGGTGGACCAGCAGTTCGAGGTGGCCCGGCGAGTCCTGGACAAGGGGCTCGTGCCGATCATCGAGCCCGAGGTCTCCATCAGCGCCCCGGATAAGGCCGAGGCCGAGGCGCTGCTGCGCGACGCCCTCACGGCGGGCCTGGACGCTCTGCCCGAGGACGCCGTCGTCATGCTCAAACTGACGATCCCCTCCGAGGATGGCTTCTACAGCCCGCTCATGGCCCACCCCAGGGTGGCGCGCGTCGTGGCCCTGTCTGGTGGCTACCCGCGCGAGGAGGCCAACGAGCGCCTGTCGCGCAACCCCGGCCTCATCGCCTCCTTCTCCCGCGCCCTGCTGGAGGGACTGAGCGACGGCCAGTCCCAGGAGGAGTTCGATACGACCCTCGCTACCACGATCGACGGCGTCTACCGGGCCTCCATCGCCTGAACGCGCTCAAGGCCGGCGCGGCGCGGGGTTGATCCGCGCCGCGCCGCTCCTCGCACTGCGCGCCGCGACACCCACCGCGCGCCCCACACCCCACCACCGCGCACCCAACACCGACTGGCGCCCTTCCCCCCGACAGGTGCCACCAACACCGAGAGGAGCAGGCAGAACGCACCACTCGGTGCTATCGGCACCTCTCAGCGCGGACGCACCCCACACCGCACACCCCACCACGCGGGCACACCCCACCACCGCACACCGCGGGCACACCCCACACCGCGCGCACACCCCGCACCGCACCGACTGGCGCCCTTCCCCCCGACAGGTGCCACCAACACCGAGAGGAGCAGGCAGAACGCACCACTCGGTGCTATCGGCACCTCTCGGCGCGGACGCACCCCACACCGCGGGCGCACCCCACCACCCCACACCGCGCGCCCCACAATGCACACCCCGCCGCCCCACACCCCGCACCGACTGGCACCCTTCCCCCCGACAGGTGCCACCAACACCGAGAGGAGCAGGCAGAACGCACCACTCGGTGCAATCAGCACCTCTCGGCGCGGACGCACCCCACACCGCGGGCGCACCCCACCACGCGGACGCACCCCACACCGCGCACCCCGCCACCCCGCCACGCGGGCGCGCCTCGCCACCTCGCCACCTCTCGGCGCGGGCGCGCCTGTCGGCGCGAGGCGGCACAATGACCCCATGCCCTGCGCCTGGACCCCCGCGCTTCTGGCAGCCCTGTGCCTCGTCCTCGCCGCGGCCTGCGGCATCACCGCCCGGCAGCGCCACCTCCTGCGTCTGGTGCGCCTGGACAACGCGCGCCTGCGCGCCACCGCCCAGGACCGAGCGACCCCGCGCGACGTCCTGGCGCACGAGATCCGCACGCCACTGGCCCTCATCGGCGCCTCCGCCGAACTCCTCGCCGAGGAGACCCCTGGAGAACTCAACGAGGTGCAGCGGCGCTTCGTCCACACGATCCAGGACAACGCCCGCCAGGCCCAGCAGATGGCCGAGGACTTCCTCACCGAGGCCCGCCTGGGCCACGAGCTGTTCTCCCTGCGCCTGGCGGACGTGGAGCTGCGCGGCCTCGTGCGCGAGCTCATCCAGGAGATGCGCCGCACGGCGAGCAACCCGATCCGACTGGAGGAGCGGGGCCGCCCCATCCGCGCGCACGCCGACCACCGCCTCCTGCGCCAGGCCATCGCCAACACCGTCACCAACGCCCTGCGCCACTCCCCTGAAGGCACCACCGTGACGGTGCGCGTCAGCGCCGAGGCCGAGGACGCGCTCATCACCGTCATGGATGACGGCCCGGGCATGACCCCCCACGAGCGCAGCCAGGCCTTCGAGCCGTACGCCACAACCAACCCCCTGGCTGCCCCGGCGAGCCGAGGCGCGGGCCTGGGCATGCTCGTCACCCAGCGCATCATGGAGGCGCACGAGGGCGGCGTCCTCATCGACACGATCATGGCCAAGGGCACCACCGTCTACCTCTCGCTCCCCCTGCGCCGCGACGCACCACCGAAGGAGGGCCAGCCGTCGTGACCTCGCACCCGACCCCGCCATCGCTCACCGCGCTGATCGTCGACGACGAGCCGCAGATGGTCTACATCATCACCTTCGCGCTGGAGACCCAGGGCTTCAGCTGCCTGAGCGCCTCCAGCGCCGAGGAGGCCTGGGCGATCCTGTCCAATCAGGCCATCGACCTCGTCATCCTCGACGTCATGCTCCCCGGCGCTAGCGGCGTGGAGCTGTGCCGCCGCATCCGGGCAGCGGGGATCGGAGCGCCCGTCATCCTCCTGACGGCGCTGGGCGACGAGCCCCACCGGATCGCCGGGCTAGAGGCTGGAGCCGATGACTACGTGACCAAGCCCTTCTCCCCCCGGGAACTCGCCCTCCGGGCCCGGGCGGTCACCCGGCGCACAGGGGCGGGCCCGGAGGCGATCGAGAACGGGCCCCTGCGGGTCTCCACGCTCACCGGCCGGGTCTCCTGGGCGGGGCGCTCCATCCCACTGCCGGACACCGAGGCCAGGCTGCTGGCGGCGCTGGCCCGCCACCATGACACGGTCGTCACCTGGCAGGAGTTACTCGGTGAGGTCTGGGACACGAGCGACGACTCCGGGGGCAGGGAGATGGTGCGCACCACCGTCTACCGCCTGCGCCGTCACCTCCAGGCCCGGGGCATCAGCCCGGAGATCGTCATCTCCGCGCGCGGGCGCGGCTACCTCATGCCCCGGCTCGACGACGCGTGAGGCATGGCGGCGCGCATGACAGCACTGTCACCATCCGTGATCGTCAAGGCATGGATCGTGATTGCGCTCACGGAGCATGATGAATCCGATCGGCGCAATGAGGCGCCGCTGACAACAGAAAGGCAACCCCATGCGCTTCCCTCTCCGCCGCGCGACCACCGCTGCTCTCTTGACCGCGAGCCTCAGCCTTGCCGGATGCGCGGGCACCACCGACTCAGCCTCGGGCGGCGACGGCGATGGCCCCATCACCATCGCCTGCGGCGCCATGGAGGACCTGTGCCAGGCCTGGACCAAGGCCTTCACCGCCGACACCGGCATCCCGGCCACCTATGTGCGCCTGTCCTCCGGTGAAACGGTGGCCCGCCTGGCCTCGGCCAAGGACAGCCCCGAGTTCGACGCGTGGCATGGCGGCCCCGTCGACGGCTACGGGGAGGCCGTGAACCAGGGGCTCATCGAGCCCTACAAGTCACCCGAGGCCGAGAAGATCCCCGCCCGGTACAAGGACGCCGACGGCAACTGGACCGGCGTGTACATCGGCGCGCTCGGCTTCTGCTCCAACAAGACCCAGCTCGACAAGCTCGGGGTGGGGGTCCCCAAGTCCTGGGACGACCTCCTCAACCCCGCCCTCAAGGGCCAGATCTCCACCGCCCACCCCTCGACCTCCGGCACCGCGTTCACCACCCTGTGGACGCAGGCCACTCGCCTGGGCGGCGAGGACGCCGGCATGGACTACATGAAGAAGATGCACAACAACGTCCTCCAGTACTCCAAGTCGGGCACCGCCCCCGGGCAGATCGCCGGGCGCGGGGAGGTCGCCGTCGGGCTGGTCTTCTCCCACGACTGCGTGAAGTACCAGGAAGAGGGCATGAGCGACCTCGTCGTCTCCTTCCCCAAGGAGGGCACGGGCTATGAGGTCGGCGGTGTCGCCCTGGTGGCGGGCTCGAAGCACAAGACCTCGGCGCAGAAGTACATCGACTGGGCCATTTCCGCCAAGGCTCAGAACATCGGGCAGACCGTGGGCTCCTACCAGGCGCTGACCAACCCGGAGGCCACCGTGAGCGACAAGAGCGTGGATCTGGCCTCCCTCAGCCTCGTCGACTACGACTTCACAGCGGCCGCCAAGGCGAAGTCGAAGCTCACCGCCCGCTTCGACGAGGAGATCGCCGCCGCCCCCAAGGAGTGACGGCGCGGTCAGCATCTGCATAAGGACATCACTATGACTGCCATCACTCTGCCCTCCCCCGGGGGCGCCGCTCCCGCGGCCCCAGCCGATCCTGCCTCCCGCGGCCAGGCATCGGCGGGGCGGCGGGCCCGCACCCGCGTCAAGCAGGACCCCGTGACGATCGCGATCCTCGTCGTCGTCCTGGCCGCCCTCATCGCCCTGGTCCTCCTGCCGCTGAGCCGCATCCTCGGCGAGGCCGTGTCCGCCAAGGGCATGGCCGTGCTGCGGGTCATCGTCAGCTCGTCGGCGAATCGCACCACCGTGCTCAACACGCTCCTGATGGGAGTCGTCGTGGGCGCCGTCGGGACACTCGTGGGCTTCCTCCTGGCCTATGTGCAGGTTCGGGTGCGCTTCCGCGGCAAGCGGCTCTTCCACCTCATCTGCCTGCTGCCCGTGGTCTCCCCGCCCTTCGCGGTGGCGACGGCGGCCATCACCCTGTTCGGGCGCAACGGCATCATCTCCACCCAGATGCTCGGCCAGCACTGGAACATCTACGGCTTGAACGGCCTGACGCTCGTGCTCGTGCTGTCCTTCTTCCCGGTGGCCTACATGAACCTGGCGGGGATGCTGCGCAGCCTCGACCCGGCCATGGAGGAGGCGGCGGCATCCCTCGGCGCCTCACGCTGGACGGTGTTCCGCACGGTCACCCTGCCGATGCTCGTGCCGGGCCTGGGCGCGTCCTTCCTTCTGCTGTTCACCGAGGCGATCGCGGACCTGGCCAACCCCCTGGTGATCGGTGGGGACTTCACGGTGCTGGCCTCGCGGGCCTACATCGCCATCACCGGCGAGTACAACACCGCGGCCGGCGCCGCCTACTCCCTCGCGCTGCTCGTCCCCTCGCTGCTCGTCTTCCTGGTGCAGCGGTACTGGTCCAAGCACGCCTCCACCGTCACAGTGACCGGTAAGCCGGCCGGCTCCTTCAAGCTCCTGGGCGGGCCAGCCCGCGTACCGCTGCTGGCGGTGAGCGGGATGATCCTGGCGCTCGTGGTGGCCATCTACGCCGCGGTCGTCGTCGGCGGCTTCGTGGAGATCCTGGGGGTCAACAACGCCTTCACCATGCGGCACTTCGACTACGTGCTCTCGGGCATCGGCAATGACGCCATCGTCGACACCACGATCCTGGCACTCCTGGCCACCCCGGTGGCGGGACTGCTGGGGATGCTGGTGGCCTGGCTGGTCGTCGTGCGCATGCGTCGCGGCGCCGGGATCGTCGACTTCCTCGGAATGCTGGGACTGGCCGTTCCGGGCACGGTCCTCGGCATCGGCTACCTCGTCACCTTCAACAAGCCGGTGGCGTTGTTCGGCGCCAACATCATCCCGCCGCTGGCCGGGGGCGGGGCCGTCATGGGCGGCGCCCTGGCGATCGTCATGGTGTACACGGCGCGCTCCATGCCCGCGGGCCAGCGCTCCGGCATCGCCTCCCTCCACCAGATCGACAAGGCGATCGACGAGGCCTCGACGTCGCTGGGCGCCTCGGGCGCGCAGACCTTCCGACGCGTCACCCTGCCGCTCATCCGGCCGGCGTTCCTCACCGGCCTGGTCTACGCCTTCGCGCGCTCGATGACGACGCTGTCCCCGATCATCTTCATCACGACGCCGCACACGAAGATCATGACCTCCCAGATCCTCGCGGAGGTCGACGCCGGACGCTTCGGCAACGCCTTCGCCTTCTGCACGATCCTCATCGTCATCGTCATGACCGTCATCGGCGGCCTCAACCTCCTCATGCGGGGCCGCGCTGGCCAGGCCCGCAGCGACGCCGGCTAGAGCCGGCCAAGCGGCCGCACCGGCCCCGCCCCGCATCCCCTACGAGCACATCGAGCCAAGGAGGCTCCCCATGCCCACACAGTCCACACCCTCCGCGCCCGGCCCCAAGGGCGGCCCCGCCGCCACCGGCCACCTCGAGTTGCGCGACGTCGTCAAGGTCTTCTCCAACCGGGGCAAGGATGTCTACGCCGTTCACGGCGTCAGCCTCGACATCGCCCCCGGAGAGTTCGTCACTCTGCTAGGGCCCTCGGGCTGCGGCAAGACGACGACGCTGCGCATGATCGCCGGATTCGAGGACACCACCTCCGGCCAGGTGGTCCTCGATGGCCAGAACATGGTGTCCCTGCCGCCCAACAAGCGGCCCATGTCCATGGTCTTCCAGTCCTATGCCCTGTTCCCCCACCTGAGCGTGCGCGAGAACATCGCCTACGGGCTCAAACTGCGCCGGACCAAGCCCGAGGAGATTCGCGAGCAGGTGGAGGTGGCGCTGACCTCCATGAACCTGAACTCCCTGGCGGATCGCGCGCCGAACGAGCTCTCCGGCGGGCAGCAGCAGCGCGTGGCCCTGGCCCGCGCCATGGTCATGCGCCCCAAGGTCCTGCTCTTCGACGAGCCGCTGTCCAACCTGGACGCGAAGTTGCGCGTGCGCATGCGCCTGGAGATCCGCCGCCTCCAGCAGCGCATGGGCATCACCTCGATCTACGTCACGCACGACCAGGCCGAGGCCATGACGATGTCGGATCGGATCGTGGTGATGAACGCCGGCCGGATCGAGCAGGTGGCCACGCCCGAGGAGATCTACCGGAGGCCGGCCAGCACGTTCGTCGCCGACTTCATCGGCCGGGCCAACTTCCTGGCGGCCACCGCCCGGGATGTCGCCGCCGGGCGCTGCTCGGTGCGGGTGCTCGGCGCGACGATCCAGGCGGCCTGCCATGAGGACGTGTCCTCCGGCGGCGGCGTTACGGTGATCGTGCGGCCCGAGTCGGTGCGCCTGAGCCCGTGCGGGACCGCTGGCGGCGCGGCCGGCAGCGAGCTTATCGGCGCGCACGGCCGGGTGCTGTCCTCCGTGTTCTACGGCGATCACGTCGAGTACGAGGTTGAGACGGAGGCCGGCACGATCCTGTGCGTGGAGTCCGATCCTGAGCCCGCCTCCGTCCACTCCGAGGGCGACGATGTCATGGTCGACATCGAGGCCTCCCGCGCCTGGGTGCTCCCCGAGGCGACCGCCGACGGCGGCCAATGAGGACCGAGGAGGGCGATCCGCGGCGCGCTAGCGAGGCGTGACGAACTCACGCCGGGCTCATGCCGAGCTCATGCTCAGCGCGCCGCGCGCCGACCGGTGCGTTCCGCCCCGACAAGTGCGCTCAGCGCCGACAGGCGCGTTGTCACCGCACCTGTCGGGGCGGACGGCACCTGTCGGGGCGGACGGCGCCTGTCAGCGGCTCAGAGGTTCACCTGGCGGGAGATGATGCCGGCCTTGGCGCGGCGGGCGGCAGCGTCGAGCGGCGAGTCGTCCGCGAGCGCGGCGTCGAGGCGCTCGGCCATGGCCCGCATGGGCTCGGTGAGGTCGGCCGCCGTCGTGCCGGGGAGGAGCTCCCACACGGGGATCGCCAGGCCGCAGGCGCGGAAGGCGCCGATGAAGCGCACCCCCTCGGCGAGGTCGGACTGGCGGGCGGCGTGGACGCGGGCGAAGGCGTTGAAGAACTCATCCTCGTCCTCCCCGCGCACCCAACGCACGAACTCCTTGCCGTTCATGCGGCACCAGTAGGCGTGCGGTACCCCGGGCACGGGCTCGGTGGGCGCGACGTCCCCCTTAGCCTCCTCGATGACGCGCACCGTGTCCGGGTCCTCGCGCTGCTCGTCGGTGAGCCAGAAGCCGAAGGACTCGTGAACGGTGAACTCGGAGTCGAAGGAGGGGTCGAGCATGTCCTGCAGGCGCGGGCCGGGCTCGGGCAGGGCGTTGGCGGTCAGGCCCGTTCCGGGCGCGAGGCCGAGGGTGGTCTGGAGGGCGGCGGCGACGTCGCGGGAGGCGTCCCCGGAGTGGAGGGAGGTCTGCAGGGCGATGAGGACCGCGCCATCGGCGCGCTTGAGGCCCTGGGCGAGCTCGGGCAGGAGGCTCACGAAAGTGATCTCGGTGCCGCCATGCTCCTCGGTGAGGCGGGCGGTGAGGGTGGCGGCCGGGATGAGTTGCATCATGGCGACGAGGTCCTCCTCGTCCGCCAGGCCCTCGAAGGGGCGGGCGACGAAGGGGACCTGCTGCTTCTTGGGGGCCTTGGCGGCGTCGGGCTGACGGCGCTGGCGCTTCTTCTTCGACATGCGGGCAAGACTACCGGGCGCCCGTGCGGCCGCCCCACGGGCGCCGTCGGGGTCGGCGCGGCCGCGCGGCTCGACTCACGACGCGGCTCCCCGGCAACTACTTCTTACCCGTGCCCCTCGATTCAAGGTACGCGTCCAGGATGCGCTCGATCGGGCTGGAGTACTGCGACGCCGTCGCCAGGCCCTGCCAGCGGATGCCCGCGGCCCGAATGCCCGGGGAGTAGTCGTGAAGGCGAATGGTCGCTGCGGGGTTGTAGGAGACCGCCGCCCGCTCCCCGTCCTCGCCGGCGGTTGGGCTGACGCCGGTCTCGTCGCCCTGCCAGGTTCCGGAGTACTCGTAGCGGTCATCATCATCGGGAAGCTTCCAGGTGCCGATGTACTCGCGGTAGTGCGCGAGCCCCGCCTCCTCTCCGGGCAGGGCCTCGGCGGCGAGGGCGCGCCGGACCAGGGCGTCGGCGCGGGCGCGGATCTCCGCCGCCATCGCATCGAGCTCATCGAGGGCGGCGCCCGGGGCCAGTGCCCCGGAGGCGAGCTGGGCGCGCAGGGCGGTGAGCCGGGCGCCACAGGCGCGGGCCCAGCCGAGCTCGGAGTCGGCGATGGGGGCGGCCGGGGCCTCGTCGCCCACCTCCTGGCAGAGCTCACGGAAGATGTCCAGGTCCTCGCGCAACGGCCCGCACTCGTTCTCCCAGGCGTCCTCCCAGCCCGGGGCCCGGGTGAGGAGGGTGGCGGCGTTGCGGACGGCGTCGTTGATGGCGCTCAGGCCGGAGACGTCGTCGCTCAGCTTGGCGGCAGCCTCGCTCAGGGCGGGATCGTGCCAGTCGATCCATCGCATCCGTCCGACGTCCGCGAGGACCTCGCCGGTCTCGCGCTTCCTCCCCTCGTACCAGCGCAGGCGCTTGAGGACCTGGGCGCCATGGGCATCGCCAGTGGGGATGCGGGCGGCGTCGGCGCTCGTGACCCCGGCGCCAGCCTCGGCCCGCGCGTAGGACTCCTGCGCCTTGAGGAGCATCCGGCGGCCGCGCCGCGGCGGGGCGACGATCTCGTGCTCCACGATCAGAACGCCGAGGGCCGCCAGCGCGACGACGATGAACCAGCCCTCCAGATCGAGGTCCAGCATGATGATGAGGGCCAGAGGGATGGCGAAGAAGATCGCTGCGATGACGCCGTCGGTGACGAGCGCGGGAGGGACACGACCGCCGGAGGATCGCGGAGGCGGGGAAGTCATAGCGGCAGGCTAGCAAGCCAGGAATCCCAACGTTTCAGGGGCTCCAAGGGGCGGCCGCGGCTCAACCCCCTCAGGGGCGAACGGCGATGGCCTCGATCTCCACGCGCGCCCCCAGCGGCAGGGCGGCCACGGCAAAGGCGGCCCGGGCGGGCAGGACCTCGCCGGTGAAGTAGCGGGCGTAGACCTCGTTGACGACCGCGAAGTCGGCGATGTCGGCGAGCAGGACCGTGGTCTTGACGACGTGCTCGTAGCCCAGGCCGGCCTCGGCGAGGATCGCGCCCACGTTCCTCAGGGACCGCTCGGCCTGGGCCGCGATGCCGCCGTCGACGAGCGCGCCGGTGGCGGGGTCGAGCGGCACCTGGCCGGAGACGAAGACGAGGGAGCCGGGCGCGTCGGAGGCGCTCACGCCCTGGGAGTAGGGGCCGACGGCGGCGGGAGCCTGGGTGGTGGCGATGCGGGTGGGCATGGGCGATCCTTCCGGGGCGGGGCGCGGGGCGCCGATGGTGCGCTGCCACACACTGTAGAGCGCCGGGGCGGGGCGGTGGCTCTGGCGGCCCCTCAGAGCCGCCCGGGCATCGCCGACGCGCTCGCCGCCAGCATCTCGGTGATCTGAGCCTGGAGGCGAGAGCGTCCCGCTAGCCATGCTGATTCCGTCCGCCCGGTGGACATGCTCGGCCGCAGCGGTGGCGCATGACACACTGCCCCCATGCACCCACGCGCAGGAACAGTTGCCCATCCCGAGGACCTCATCGACGTCGACGAGGTCACATCCGCCTACTACGAGCTCGTCCCCGACCCCGCCAACCCCGCCCAGCAGGTGGTCTTCGGCACCTCCGGGCACCGCGGCTCCTCCCTCGACACCGCCTTCAACGAGGCCCATATCGTCGCCACCACCGCGGCGATCGTCGAGTACCGCCGCTCCCAGGGCACCGACGGCGTCCTCTACATCGGCCGTGACACGCACGCCCTGTCCGAGCCCGCCTGGCGCACCGCCATCGAGGTGCTCGTGGGCGCCGGCGTCACCACCGCCATCGACGCCCGCGGCTCCTACACGCCCACCCCTGCCGTCTCGCACTCCATCCTCCTGGCCAACGGCGCGGGCACCGAGGCCGGCCCGCGCGACGGCGGCCCCGGCCTGGCCGACGGCATCGTCGTCACCCCCTCCCACAACCCGCCGCGCGACGGCGGCTTCAAGTACAACCCGCCGCACGGCGGCCCCGCCGACTCCGACGCCACGAGCTGGATCGCCGCCCGGGCCAACGAACTGCTCGCCTCCGGCTGGCGGGACGTGCCGCGCGTGCCCATCGCCGAGGCCCTTGAGGGGCCCCACATCGTCAAGCACGACTACCTGGAGACCTACGTCTCCGACCTCGAGAGCGTCATCGACATGGAGGCCATCCGCGCCGCCGGCGTGCGCATCGGCGCCGACCCGCTGGGCGGGGCCTCCGTGGACTACTGGGGCGCCATCGGGGAGCGCTACGGCCTTGAGCTCACGGTCGTCAACCCGAACGTGGACCCCGCCTGGTCCTTCATGACGCTGGACTGGGACGGCAAGATCCGCATGGACTGCTCCTCCCCCAACGCCATGGCCTCCCTGCGCGCCGCCATGACCCCCGACGCCGAGGGCAACACCCCCTACGACGTCGCCACCGGGAACGACGCCGACTCCGATCGCCACGGCATCGTGACCCCCGACGGGCTCATGAACCCCAACCACTACCTGGCCGTCGCCATCGAGTACCTCTTCACGCACCGCCCCGGCTGGCGATCCGACGCGAAGGTCGGCAAGACCCTCGTCTCCTCCTCCCTCATCGACCGGGTCGTGGCCGCGATGGGCCGCGAGCTCGTCGAGGTGCCCGTCGGCTTCAAGCACTTCGTGCCCGGCCTGCTCGACGGCTCGGTGGGCTTCGGCGGTGAGGAGAGCGCCGGCGCCTCCTTCCTGCGCAAGGACGGCACCGTGTGGTCCACGGACAAGGACGGCATCATCCTGGCCCTCCTGGCCAGCGAGATCATCGCCGTCACCGGCAAGTCGCCCTCCCAGCTCCACGACGAGCAGGTCGAGCGCTTCGGCGCCTCCGCCTACGCGCGCATCGACGCCGCCGCCTCCAAGGAGGAGAAGGCCAAGCTCGCCGCCCTGTCCCCCGAGGACGTCACGGCCACCGAACTCGCCGGTGAGCCCATCACCGCGCGCCTCGTCAAGGCCCCCGGCAACGGCCAGCCGATCGGCGGCCTGAAGGTGACCACCGAGAGCGCCTGGTTCGCGGCCCGCCCGTCCGGCACGGAGGACGTCTACAAGATCTACGCTGAGTCCTTCAAGGGCGAGGCGCACCTCGCCCTCGTCCAGGAGGAGGCCAAGAAGGTCGTCGCCTCCGCTCTTAAGAGCTGACGGACCACCTGGGCGGTGGCGCCGCTTCGTCGGGCCGGCCCCCTCACCGGCGCCACCGCCCCTCTGCCCGATCCCAGGCCCCCCGGCGCGACTCCCGGGAGATGACAGTGCTGACGCGCAGATGAGCGGGCCCGTACGCTGGCTCACATGACGCAGACCCGTCCCCCCGCGCCGTCGAAGCGGGCTCCCCGTCGGCCCGGCCGCGCGCCCCGTCCCACGCAGGAGCAGATCCGCCGCCAGCCGGGCCGCCGAGCCTGGGTTCCCAACCAGCACGGGGCGTGGGCGATGCTCATCGTCCCGCCGATGGTCGGCTGGGTGGTCGGCGGCTGGAGTTGGCTCAACCTCCTGCTCCTGCCGGCCTGGTGGAACGGCTACCTCACCTACTGGGCTTGGTCGCAGTGGCTGCGCACGCGCTCGGCCCGCAAGCGCGCCCTCCTCATCCCCCCGATGGCCACCTACACGTCGCTCACCGCGGGGCTGGGGCTGCTGACGATCCTCCTGGCCCCCTACCTGCTGCAATGGGCCATCCCGATGCTGCCACTGCTGGGCATCGCCGCTCACGAGGTGTGGCGCGGCCGTGAGCGCTCACTGGCCTCCGGGCTGTCCACGACGACCGCCGCCAGCCTCATGGCCGGCATCACCTACCACCTGGCGGTCCAGGGTCGGGGCGGCTTCCTCGGCACCGGCGAGGGGGCAACGGCGCTCGCCGGGGCGAGCCCCAATGGCGAACTCACGGGATGGCCGTGGTCCTGGATGGCCACCGCGCTCATCGCCGCCTATTTCGGGGGGACGGTCCCGTACATCAAGTCGATGATCCGCGAGCGCTTCAACACCCGCCTGCTCGTGGGGTGCACGGCGGCCCACGCCGTCGTCGCCGCGCTCGCCGTCTGGGCGGCGGCCGGGGGATATGTCCCGTGGGCGCACGCGATCCTGTGGGTGGTGCTGGCGATCCGCGCCTGGGTCATGCCGACCCTCCAGTGGCGCCAGGTGCGCCTCAAGCACCGGCCCCTGCGGCCGGGGACGATGGGGATCGTGGAGATGGTCTTCTGCGCCCTGTTCCTCGTCACGATCGCCTGAGCGGGGGCGGTATGAGGGCGAGGCGGCTCAGTCAGGCGCGCTCGCCAGGCCAGGAGGCCGCCGCGGCCAGGACGCGGTCGTTCTCCGCTGGCGTCCCGATGCTGACGCGCGCGCCGTCGCCGTCGAAGGGCCGCACGAGGATGCCGGCCGCCTCGAAGTGCGCGGCTAGGGCGGCGGCGTCCCCGCCCACGGGCAGCCACAGGAAGTTGCCCTGGGCGTCCGGAACCGACCAGCCCTGATCGCGCAGCGCGGCGAGGACCCGGTCCCGCTCGACGGCGACGGCGCGCGCACGCCTGGCCGTCTCGGCCAGGGCCGGCGGGGCGATGGCGGCAGCGGCAGCGGCCTGCGCGGGCAGGCTCACCCCGAAAGGCGTGGTCACGGAGCGGATCGCCGCGGCCAGCGCCGGCTCTGCCACGAGGTAGCCCACCCTCATGCCGGCCAGGGCGTGAGCCTTGGAGAAGGTCCGGCAGACCACGAGGCCGGGGTGGTCAGCGAGCAGGTCGAGGGCATTGCCGACCGCCGGATCGGTGACGAAGTCGAGGTAGGCCTCGTCGACGAGCACGAGCACATCATCGGGGGCGCCATCCACCAGCGCCTCCAGTTCGGCGGCAGTGAGGGCGGGGCCGGTCGGGTTGTTCGGAGTGCAGGCCATGATGACCCGGGTGGCTGGCCCGCAGGCGGCGAGCATGGCGGGCACGTCGTGGCGGCCCTCGGCGGTGACGGGGACGCGCACGGCCCGCGCCCCGGCCACCGCGACGCAGATCGGGTAGGCCTCGAAGGACCGCCAGGGGATGACGACCTCGTCACCCGGTTCGCAGACCGTGTCAAGCAGGTGCTGGATGAGGGCCACTGAGCCATTGCCGAGCACGATCTGCCGGGGGTCGATCCCGTGCTCGGCGTGACTGGCGGCCAGGGCCTCGGCCAGCGACTGCCCGGTCATCTCCGGGTAGCGATTGACACCCGCGGCGGCGTCGGTGAGGGCGGCGAGGACGGAGTCCTGGACCGGGTAGGGCAGCTCGTTGGAGGAGAGCTTGGCGATCCCCGCGCCCTGGGGGCGGGCGCCGGGCACATAGGCCGGCAGGGCCGCGATGCCGCGGCGCAACGGGACGGCCGGGGGAGCGGAAACAGGCGCTACGGCGCCCGTGGCGGACGTGCTCGTGCTGCTCATTGCCGCATCCTCCCACCAAGGGGCCCTGCCGCGCCCCGTCTTCCGCCCCCGACCGCCCGACGCCCGGCTGCCCGCGCCCCGGCTCTCCCGGAAGCTGTCAGGACTCGCGGGTGACGTCAAAGACCACCTCGGTGGTGGTGGCCCCCCGCTCCCGCGCCCCGGTGAGGCGGGAGAGGTCCTTGGAGTAGTCAGCGAAGGCCCGCTCACCGCTCTCGGCGCCGCGCACAGCGTCGGCGTACACCGACTCGGTGTGAGCGCTTCCCCCGCGGGTGTCGACGTAGGCGGTGGCCCGGTTGGGGGAGACCGGGTTGGTGGAGGCGTCCAGCCCGGGCACGACGTCGCTGGTGGACTCCAGGTGGAGGGCGCGCACGCCGTCCGGCAGGGCCACCCCGGAGGTGGGGCCGCCCGCGGTCAGGATGCTCGTGATCGTGTAGCGCTCGGTGAGGGCGGGGTCGGAGGCGATGTTGACCGCCGTTATCGCGCCCTGGGAGTGCCCGTAGATCCCAACCTCCTCGCCCGGCTGGATCCCTGACTGCCTCATCGCCGTGACGACGGCGGCCTCCATGTCCGTGGGGCGCCCGGAGACGGCCTGGAGGTTGGTCTGGAGGTCCTGGGGGTTGGAATCCCCGCTGGTCCACTCGGTGGTTCCGGGCACGACGACCACCCAGCTGCGCGTGCCGTCGGCGTGGTCCGTGCGCAGGATCGAGATGGCGCCGGCGCCGTCGCCCCGGGCCTGGCCCTTGATGGTCTGGGCGTGGTCGAGGAGCTCGGAGGCTGTGGATGGCGGGGAGTCGATCCGACTGCCGGTGAGGTCCTGGACGGCGATGCCGGTGCCCAGGCCGAAGGGGTCCTGAGGGCCGGGCGGGACGCGGACCGCCGTGCCCGTGGCGCCTTTCTTGTTGTGCGGAGCGATGAGCAGGCCGGTCGGCTCACCGTGGCGGATGACCCCGGCCCTCTCCGATTCGAGCGCCAGGGCGTAGGCGACGCGCTGCATCGGCGTGAGGGAGGATGTGGGCACCTTCCGACTGCCCACCTGCACCTCAGCGGGGAGCTCCGCCGTCGCCTTGGCGTCGAGCCGACTCGCGGAGACCCGCAGGAACTCCTCGATGGTGGCTCCCTCCCGGCCGGTCTCCCCCTTCCTCGCCCAGGCGCCGAGGCAGGCCAGCCCGATGATGTTGCTCAGGGCCCACTCCGAGGTGACATCGCTCTTGAGCAGGAGCTGCAGGTCCTCCAGGACCACCTGGGCGTCCTCGGGCATGAGGCCGTAGGTGGTGAAGATGTCGACGAGGATGGCTGTGGGCAGCCAGACGCCGGCGGTGAACGCCAGCCCGCTCCCAATGGCCACGCCGGCCACGAGGGCCTCCGGGGACGGGCCGTGGACGCGGGCGCCGACGTCGGCATCCGTGCGCACCGTAGCGCCGTGCTCGGCGTCGGTGTACATGAGCGAGCAGGCCGACACGTCCGCCGCCAGCAAGGTGAGGGCTCTCGAGGCGGCGCTGAGCGAGCCGGTGCCCGTGAGCAGGGCGTCGCAAGCGGAGATGAGGGCGCTGCGCTTGCGCTCGAAGGCGGCAACGGGGAGCTCGACGAGGTTCGCGACGAATGATGAATCGGCGTCGGGCAGGAGGGAACTGCCGGTCTGAGCGCCGGTCACCGTGTTGTAACTGGGGTCCTGGGCGATGATGTCCGCCGGGACGGGCGCGTTCTCGGCGTCGGTCTTGGCGCTGCGCACATGCTTCGCCGCGGTGTCGAGATGGCTGGCGGCGGTGGTGAGCGAGGCCGCGAGGGCATCCAGGTCCGCCGTGTTCACTGAGATGGATGACCCCCCGGCCACGAGGACGAGCGGGCGGCCCTGGGTCATCCCCCACCTGTGACCGGAGATGACCGGCGCCCCTGGGGGCGGCACCGGGGCGGGTCGCGCCTGGGCGGTCGGCACGGGGCTCGGCGCCTGGGTGGGTGAGGGCGAGGGACGGGGATTCGCCGAGGGCTCAGCGCGGTGGGCCCGGCCCGTCGGCGGGGGGCTGGGCGGCAGGACGGGGTCCGCTCTGAGCAGCGTGGCGGCCACGGGCGTCATGACGAGCCTCCTCGCATCGCGTCGAAGTCCTTGGCGGCGCTGGCAGCGGCATCGATGAGTGGGTGGAGGGCCGGGATGAGCAGGACGGCCGAGTCCAGGGCGCTCTGGCACTGGTTGGCGGCCAGCCCCGTCCAACTGGCGGGGACGGCGGAGGGGACGGATGCGGCGTCGACCTCGGTGTCGGCCGACGCGATGTCGAGTTGTGCCATGTCTCGACGGTAGGTCGGCCCCGGAGCACCCTGGGCGAGGCGTCCCCAGAGGCCGTCACAGGTCATGCATGAGGACGCCTGTGGTTCACGGGGAAGGGGCGGGGCCGTGCGAGGCCGGAGCGCCGCAGGCGTCCCCCACCAGGGGCGGGGGAGCCTCAGGCGGCCGCGCCCCGGCGTCGCGCCCCGCGCTCACGGCGCACGGCGAGCGCCGCCTCGACATCGGCGACGACGGCCAGCGCGCCCACCCACCACCAGGAGGCGCCCGGCAGTCGCGGCCCCTCGGCCATGCCCACCACGAGTCCCGCCACGACGACGGCCAGCGCGCTCACCACGGCCAGCGCTGCCGCCGCCCGGCGCGCCCGGGCGCCGAGGCCCGCGCGCAACCAGGCCCCGAGGTTGCCGATGACCACAGCCGCTCCCGCGCAGGTCGCGGCGGTCAGGAGGGCGCGCGGGGCGCCGGACAGGCGCAGCCCGATCCACAGCCCGAGGGACAGGGCGCTCACGGTGAGGTCGACGAGGAGCACCCGGGTGCCGGTGACCACGCCCGCGGGCAGACGGCGGTCCGCGGGCAGGTCACGGTCGAGGGCGAGGACAGCGCCGGCGGCGAGGAGGAGCAGGGCGGCATGCCAGGGCGCCACGGGCAGGTCGCGCGGGGAGAGGCGGGCCGCCCAGGCGCCAGCGGCCGCCGCGACGAGGGCTCCGGCGCCGATCCAGGGAAGGGCGGTGGTCAGGGGCGCTCGGGCGCGATCGGCCACGGGCACGAGCTCGGCGATCCAGGCAGGGGGCTCGGGCGGCCCTGGCGCCCGGCCGCCCGACGGCTCGCTCATCCCGCCTCCGGGCGGCGCGGGCGGGTGAGGGCGTCGGAGCGGCGCCCGGCCTCGGCGGTGGGGCGCTCGACGGCGGTGGGGCGCGAGGCGTCGTACGTCATGGGATGAGCGTAGCGAGAGCGGCCCACGGTCCAGCCATCCTCCCGGGCGCCTCCGCACCCTCCTCGCAGCCCCGTCACTGCGCGGCCCGCGCGGGGGCTGGCAGGATAGAGGCATGGAACTGGCCATCAGGATCGTTGGGAACGCCGCCGGGCTGTGGCTGGCCTCGCGCCTCCTCCCCGCCTCAGTGTCCCTGCCCGCCAACGCGACGACGCTGCTGGCGATCGTCAACCTCCTCATCATCGGCGCGGTGCTGGCCGCCGTGAACTCAGTGGTCAAGCCCGTCGCGAAGGTGCTGACCTTCCCCCTGTACCTCCTCACCTTCGGGCTGTTCGCCCTCGTGGTCAACGGCGCGATGCTGCGACTGACGGGCTGGATCACGGAGGAGCTCCTCAGCGGCGCCGCCGGTGACCGCCTGGCCGTGGGGCTGATGGTGAACGGCTGGTCCGGGGCGATCCCGGCCGCGCTCATCACCTCGGTCGTCTCGGCGGTCGTCGTCGCCGCCCTCCACCGGAAGCGGGACTGACCACCATCCCGCTGGGCGCCCAGCGCGCGGGACGCCCAGCGCCTGCCACAATGAGCGCATGGTCGACCTCGCCACCGTGACTCCCCCCATCGCTCTGGGTCCGCTCGATGGCCGCTACCGCGCCGTCGTCGCCCCGCTGACCAACCACCTCTCCGAGGCCGCCCTCAATCGGGCCCGCCTGCACGTGGAGGTCGAGTGGCTCATCCACCTCACCGCCAACCGCGTGCTCCCCGGGGCGCCCGTCCTGACCGAGGCTGAGACCGCCTACCTGCGCGGGCTCGTGGAGGCCTTCGGACCGGACGAGATCGCCGAGCTCGCCGCCATCGAGGCCGAGACCCGCCACGACGTCAAGGCCGTGGAGTACCTGCTCAAGCGCCGCCTCGCCGCCGCGGCCCAGGCCCCCGGGGTCACGGGCGCCGACGGCGGGGCCACTGTCCTGCCGGGCATGGGCGAGATCGTCCACATCCTCTGCACCTCCGAGGACATCAACAACCTCGCCTACGCCCTGACCATCCGCTCAGCGATCCAGGAGGTGTGGCTCCCGGCAGCCCGCGGGCTCGTCGCCGATCTGGGCGCGATGGCGCGCGAGCACGCCGGCGCCGCGATGCTGTCGCGCACGCACGGCCAGCCCGCCACGCCCACCACGCTGGGCAAGGAGCTCGCCGTGCTCGCCCATCGGCTGGGCCGCCAGGCGCGCCGCGTCGAGGCCGCCGAGTACTTGGGCAAGATCAACGGCGCCACCGGCACCTACGGGGCGCACGTCGTCGCCGTGCCGGGGGCCGACTGGGAGGCGGTGGCGCGCGACTTCGTGGAGCACCTGGGCCTGACCTGGAACCCGCTGACCACGCAGATCGAGTCCCACGACTGGCAGGCCGAGCTCTACGCCGACGTGGCGCGCTTCGGGCGGATCGCCCACAACCTGGCCACGGACGCCTGGACCTACATCTCCCTGGGCTACTTCCGCCAGCGCCTGAGCGCGCAGGGCTCCACGGGCTCGTCGACGATGCCGCACAAGGTCAACCCGATCCGCTTCGAGAACGCCGAGGCGAACCTGGAGGTCTCGGGGGCGCTGCTGGACACGCTCGCCGCCACGCTGGTGACCTCCCGCCTCCAGCGCGACCTCACCGATTCGACGACGCAGCGCAACATCGGCGTCGGCCTGGGCCACTGCCTGCTGGCCATCGACAACATCCGCCGGGGCCTGGCCGGACTCGACGTCGATGCCGCGCGGCTCGCTGAGGACCTGGACGCGACGTGGGAGGTGCTGGGAGAGCCGGTGCAGCAGGCGATGCGGGCGGCGTCGGTGGCCGGGGCCACGGGCATGGCCGACCCCTATGAGCGCCTCAAGGAGCTGACCCGCGGCCGCGCGGTGAGCGCCGAGGGGATGCGGGAGTTCATCGCCGGCCTGGGCATGCCCGCCGAGGTGGAGGCGCGCCTCCTGGCCCTCACGCCCGCGACCTACACGGGGCTGGCGGCCTCCCTCGTCGCGCACCTCGACGACGCGCCCTGCTGAGGCCCATCCCCTCCCGCGGCGCCGGGCTCATGCTCTCAGGGACAAGCCCGTGCCCCCGGGCCCGTCCCCAGGAGCACGACGCCGACGGCGACGCCCGGCCGGCGGCGCGCGGCCGATCCGGGCGCCTCGCCTCGGCGCGCGCCTCCGACTACGATTCACACGCAACCGCTTTGTCCCGATCCCAGGATGCCGACGTGAGCAACGCGAACAGCCCCAGCCAGACCTCTCCCACCGCCCCCGGCGCGGCCTTCGACGACGGCGCCTCCACCGCCGACCACCCGGACCGTGAGAACCTCACCTGGGAGCTCTTCGGCGTCGCCGAGCGCGAGTTGAGCGCGCAGATCGTCGCCTCGGGCTGGATGCCGGACCTCATCATCGCCATCGCCCGCGGCGGCCTCATCCCGGCCGGCGCGATCGGCTACGCCATCGGGATCAAGGCGATGGGCGCGATGAACGTCGAGTTCTACACCGGCATCGGCGAGACGCTGGAGGAGCCGGTTATCCTGCCCCCGCTCATGGACGCCTCCGAGCTGCCGGGCAAGAAAGTCCTCGTGGTCGACGACGTCGCGGACTCGGGCAAGACCCTCAAGCTGGTCATGGACCTCCTGCGCAGTCAGGGCCTGGAGTTGGGCGATGAGACGGTGCCGGTCGACGCGCGCAGCGCCGTCATCTACCGCAAGCCCCGCTCCGTCTTCACCCCGGACTACTGCTGGAAGGAGACCGACAAGTGGATCAACTTCCCCTGGTCGGTCCTGCCCGTCATCACCCCGGACTCCCTCGGCCCCCACGCCCCCCAGCCCCCTCGCCGAGACCGGTAGTTATCACCACCGAGACCGGTCGTTATCAGCATCGAGACCGGTTCAGGGCGGACCCGCTCCGCTCCCGCGCCGTCTGTCCACACTTGACACCCCTGCGCCGCGTTTTACTGACACTGGCGTAGTCAACGTGGCCAATCCCTGAGACAATGAGTAGGCTCTGCGAGGCCGTCATCACAGGCGCGCCTCATGTCCCACCCCGCAACGCTCTCTCTCAGTGCCGAGAAGGGAATCTATGAACTCCCAAGACCAGAAGGATCTGCCCTCCTACACCCCCCAGGAGGAGCGCCTCATCATCAGGAACAAAGCTGGCGTGCCCGTCGGCACCAGGATGGACACCACCTGGACCCCCAAGCGCATCGCGACCTGGGTGGTCATCACCGCCCTGGGAGTGCTGGGCTGGTGGATGCTGGCAGTGGCGCGCGGGGAGAGGGTCAACACGATCTGGTTCGTGGTGACCGCCATCTGCACCTACGCCATCGGCTACCGCTTCTACGGCCTGTTCATCCAGCGCAGGATCATGCGCCCCGATGACACCAACGCGACCCCGGCCGAGCGCATCAACAACGGCCGCGACTTCGACCCGACGCACCGCGTGGTCCTCTACGGCCACCACTTCGCCGCCATCGCCGGCGCTGGCCCCCTGGTCGGGCCGGTCCTCGCCGCCCAGATGGGCTATCTGCCGGGAACGCTGTGGATCATCCTGGGCGTCGTCGTGGCCGGGGCTGTGCAGGACATGCTCGTCCTGTTCTTCTCCATGCGCCGCGGCGGGCGGTCCCTGGGCCAGATGGCCACCGATGAGATCGGCAAGATCGGCGGCACGGTCGCCACGATCGTCGTCTTCGTCATGCTCATGATCGTCCTGGCGGTCCTCGCGATGGTCTGCGTCAACGCCCTGGCCGAGTCCCCCTGGGGCGTCTTCAGTGTCGGCATGACCATCCCGATCGCCATCGGCATGGGCCTGTGGCTGCGCTACGTCCAGCCCGGCAACATCACGCAGGTCTCCATTGTCGGCTTCGCCATCCTCATCGGCGTCATCATCGGCGGCCGGTGGGTGGCCGAGTCCTCCCTCGGCAAGTTCCTGCACCTGTCCCCCACGACGCTCGTGTGGGCCATGGTCATCTACGGCTTCCTCGCCGCCGTCCTGCCGGTGTGGGTGCTGCTCACCCCGCGCGACTACCTCTCGACCTTCATGAAGGTCGGCACCATCGCGATCCTGGCCATCGGGATCATCATCGTGCGCCCCGTCGTCGAGATGGCCGCCGTCTCCGAGTTCGCCAGCAACACCGAGGGTCCGGTCTTCGCCGGCGCCATCTTCCCGTTCCTGTTCATCACCATCGCCTGCGGCGCCCTATCCGGCATGCACGCCATGGTCTCCTCGGGCACCAGCCCCAAGATGATCCAGAAGGAGTCGCAGGTCCGCATGATCGGCTACGCCGGCATGCTCATGGAGTCCTTCGTGGCGATCATGGCCCTGGCGGCGGCCGTCTCGCTCAGCCCCGGCATCTACTTCTCGATGAACACCTCCCCGGCCTCGATGGACAAGCTCGCCGGCCCCAGCGTCGTCGCCTCGGCCAACGCCGCCAACGGCAATGACAAGGCCGCCGCGCGCGCCGAGATCGCCGACGCCGCCGTCGAGAACCTCAACGTCACTGACGCCCACGGCAATCGGATGGAGCCCACCTGGGACTCCTGGGACGAGGCGGGCAACCCCAAGACCTTTACGGGCGCCGAGGCGCTCAAGCAGGTGGCCTCCGACGTCGGCGAGCCCAGCATCGTCTCGCGCACCGGTGGGGCGCCGACCCTCAGCGTCGGGATGTCGCACATCCTCCACCAGATCGGCGGCGGCCGGGCCATGATGGGATTCTGGTACCACTTCGCCATCATGTTCGAGGCCCTGTTCATCCTCTCGGCCGTCGACGCCGTCACCCGCGTGGCGCGCTTCCAACTCTCCGACGCGCTGGGCAACATCTGGCCCAAGTTCCGCGACCCCTCCTGGCACGTGGGCGCCTGGGCGACCACCGCCGTCGTCGTGACGGCCTGGGGATCGCTGCTGCTCATGGGTGTGACCGATCCCCGAGGAGGGATCCAGACCCTCTACCCGCTCTTCGGCATCGCCAACCAGCTCATCGCGGCCGTCGCGCTGCTGGTGTGCACGGTCATGGTGGTGCGCAAGGGCTACACGAAGTACGTGTGGATCCCGATGATCCCGCTGGTGTTCGACACGGTGGTCACCTTCACGGCGTCGTGGCACAAGATCTTCTCCACCGATCCGCGCGTGGGCTACTTCCAGCAGTGGCGCGACGCCAAGAAGCTCCTGCCCACGCTCACCGACGCCACGGCGATCGCCGACACCCGGGCAGTCGTGCGCAACACGATGATCCAGGGAACCCTGTCTGTCGTGTTCGTGGCCATGGTGGCCTTCGTCATGATCATGGCGCTCCTGCGGGTCATCAAGGCGATCCGCGCGCACGACACCTCGAACTCCGAGGACCCCTACCAGGAGTCCAACTTCTACGCGCCGAGCACGATGCTCGCCTCGCCGCTGCAGAAGAAGCTCGTCAAGGAGTACGAGGCCGTGGGCGACCCGGCGCTCATCCCCGGCCAGGCGCCCCACGGCGCTCACTGACAGCCGGCTCGAGAAGGAGATGATTCGGATGACTCGCGCCCTGACGGGGCTTCCCAACGGCCTGCGCGACGGCTTGCGCCAGGCGCGCGCCATGTGGCGGGACTTCACCGGCGAATCCGGGTACGAGCGCTACGTCGCCCGTCACCGGCGCGAGCATCCGGATCACGAGCCGATGAGCGAGCGGGAGTACTGGCGCGCCCGCCGCGAGCTCGCCGAGCAGAGCATCGAGACCGGCTGCTGCTGATCCCCACCCCCCTCCGCGCCGAGACCGGTCGAAAACAGCATCGAGACCGGTCGAAATGACGATCGAGACCGGTTGGTCCTCCACAGGCCCTTCCCGCCCCCACAAGGGCTAGGAGGGCCTGTGGATGGCGGACCGGTCTCGCTCCTAATATCGACCGGTCTCGCCCCGATCGACCGGTCTCGTGACCATTTCGAGCCTCCACGGTCTCGAAACCCATCCCTTCCCACACCTACGCTGAGAGGCGTGCCCGTTCCCATGATCTCGCGCTCCTCCCGTGTCGGAGCGCCCAGCAACATCGATCCGGACTCCACCGAGGGGCTCCCCCACCTCGGGCCTGATCGGCTGACCACGCCACGGCACGCCCACCGGCCCGGCCCCCGCCGGAGAACGGCGAGGGCCCTGGCGTTCCTCTACGGGATCGCAGTGCTCATGGCGGTGCTCTGGCCCTCGGGAGGCGATGTCGCCTCCATGAAGAGTTTCCTCGGCCCGCCCTTCCTGAGCGAGGAGGGCAAGGATGTCGCCCTCAACCTCGTCATGCTGGCGCCCCTGACGGCGATCCTCACGCTGGCCTGGCCGCGGGTGCCCTGGTGGGCGTGGGCGCTGCTGGGCTGCCTCATCGGAGCGGGCGCGGAGGTCGCCCAGGAGTTCATCCCCTCCCTTGAGCGCAGGCCGAGCCTGGCCAACATCGCCCAGAACGCCGTCGGCTCCTGGTGCGGGGCGGCCGTCGGCCAGATGGTCGCCCGCCTCGTCGAGCGCCGACGCCGCGCCTGAGCCGCGCCCGCCCCCCGCCGGCGCGCCGCGCGGCCAGCGGTCGGGGCGGGCCGGGCAACCGGGATCATCGGGACGACGACGAAGGCCCGGTCCATCTGGACCGGGCCCACACCGTACTCGGTGCGCGAGGGGGGACTCGAACCCCCATGATCGTTAGATCACACGGACCTGAACCGTGCGCGTCTACCAATTCCGCCACTCGCGCGAGAAGCGAGAGAGACGATAGCCGTTGGAGGCCCCCGGAGTCCAATTGAGCACCTCCCCTCGGGCAGTGACACCAGTCACCCGGATCCCCCCGCGAGGGCGCCGCCCCGCGAATATCGACCGTCTTGCAACGCGCCCCACTCGGCTCGCACCGGATCAGCGGTTACGATGGGCGCGGAGAGAATCCGGCCTCATGCGGCCGGGAGCAGTCCCCACACAGGGAGGTTGAGTCCATGGGTTTCCTGGACAAGCTCGAGAAGGGCGTTGGGAGCGTCACCAGCCGTGCCATGTCACGGCTGGGGGACGACATCGAGCCGATCGAGATCGCCTCCAAGATCCGCGAGACGATGGACAAGCGGGCCGCCTCATTCGCGCGCGACCGCTCCGTGGTGCCCAACCACTTCCGCGTCCGGCTCCCAGCCACCGCCATCGAGCGAGTCCGCGCCTGGGGCGAGGAGGAGATGGTCCACCAGCTCATCGACGTCGCCACATCCCACGCCGCCGAGCAGGGCTACTCCTTCGTCGGGCCCGTGGAGGTCGTGTTCGCCTCCGACTCCACCCTCGCGGCCTCGGCCATCGAGGTCGACTCCTCCACGCGCCGGGGCGCCTCCACCCAGGTCGCCACGCCGTCGCCGACCCAGCCGATCCTCGACATCGACGGCCAGCGCTACTTGCTCACCGGGCAGGTCACGGTCATCGGCCGCGGCAGCGAGGCGGACATCATCGTCGATGACTCCGGCGTTTCCCGCCGCCACCTGGAGATCCGCCTGACCCAGGGCCATGCCATCGCCACCGATCTCGGTTCGACCAACGGCACCTTCGTCGAGGGCCACAGGGTCGACGCCGCCACCCTCCTGGACGGCAACACGCTGACGATCGGCCGCACCCGGATCATGTTCTGGGACGGGTCTCAGAGCGCCAACCAGGCGCCGTCACCCGTAGGAGCGGCCACTTGAGCCAACTGGCCTTCACTGCTCTGCGGCTGGGGTTCATCGTCCTGCTGTGGGTCTTCGTCTATCTCGTCATTCGCGTCCTGAAGCGCGACATGGCCGATATCCCGATCGGGCGCCCCGGGCGCGCGCTCCCCTCCGCTCCCCGCGCGCAGCGGGGGCAGGGCCAGGCCGCCCCTCAGGCCCCGCCCGCGCCGCCCAGGCGCAACGACGCCCGCCGTCTCATCATCACCGAGGGGCCGCTTGCCGGCTCCACCGTCCCACTCTCCCCATCGTCGATCATCATCGGCCGATCGCCGTCATCAACCCTCGTGCTCGATGACTCCTACGCCTCCTCCCGCCACGCCCGCGTCTTCCCCAAGGACGGGTCCTGGTGGCTGGAGGACCTGGGCTCCACGAACGGAACCATGCTGGGCGGGCGCTCAGTGCACGGGGCCGTCGAGCTGCCAATCGGCGTGCCCGTGAAGATCGGTCAGACCACCTTGGAGCTGCGCCCATGACGATCTCCCTGCGCTACGCCGCCCGGAGCGACATCGGACTCGTGAGGCAGTCCAACCAGGACTCCGCCTACGCGGGCCCCCACCTGTGCGTCCTGTGCGACGGCATGGGCGGCCCCGCCGGCGGTGACATCGCCTCGGCGGTCGCCATCGAGCACCTGGCGCCCCTCGACGCCGACTCCCACCAGGCCGGCGAACTCCTCAGCCTCCTGCGCTCGGCGGTGCAGGACGCCCATGCCGAACTCATCAACCGCTCGGCCTCCGACCCCGAACTGTCAGGACTGGGCACCACCTGCGTGGGCCTCATGCGCTCCGGCAACAAGCTCGCCATGGTCCACGTCGGTGACTCACGCGCCTACCTCCTGCGCGACGGGGAGTTCACCCAGGTCACCACCGACCACACCTTCGTGGAGTACCTCGTGGAGTCCGGCCGCCTCACCCGCGAGCAGGCGCGCCGGCACCCACAGCGCTCCGTCCTGCTGCGCGTCCTGGGCGACGCCGAGGGCGACGTCCAGCTCGACGAGTCGATCCGCGAGGCGGTCCCCGGGGACCGCTGGCTCCTGTGCTCCGACGGCCTGTGCGGCCCGGTCACCGCTGAGACGATCGGCGAGGTCCTCACCTCGATCCCCGAGCCGGAGATGGCCGCCGACCAGCTCATCGACCTGGCCCTGCGCGCCGGCGGCCCGGACAATGTCACCGTCGTCATCGTCGACATCGTCGACGACGACGAGTCGCCCCAGTCCGACGCCCAGGTCGTCGGCTCGGCCGCCAACCGGCGCGCCCTGGCCGCCGCGGCCCGCGCCAAGAGCGCCGGAACCCCGGCCGACGCCGAGCCCGGGGAGGAGGGCCAGGAGGACGAGGGCGCCGATGGCGCGGCGAGCCCCGCGCCGGGCGCGGCTGACACCCCGGCCGCCAAGGCCGCCGCCCTGGTGGCGGGCCTTGATCCTAAGGCCGGTAAGGAGGCCAGCCGTTCCGAGCGCGAGCTCGTCGCCGAGGAGGCAGCCAAGCAGGCCGAGCGCGCCGAGACCCAGCGCCGTCGCGGCCGCCGCTCACTGGTCGCCTCACTCATCCTTCTGACCGCCCTGGCCGCGGCCCTCGGCCTGGGGTACATGTGGACGCAGCGGCAGTACTACGTGACCACCACCCTGGCCAACGGTCAGGAGCGGATCGCCATCTACCAGGGGATCCCGCAGTCCGTGGGCCTCATCCGCCTGAGCCACGTCGTCGAGACCTATGACGCTCCACCGGTGGACGCCCTCACCGCCGAGATGCGATCCCGGCTCGCCGACACGGTTGCCAAGGGCTCGCTTGAGGAGGCCCGCGCCTACGTCTCCCAGACGGTGTCCGCCGCGACCATCCTCCCGACGACGCCGGCCCCCACCCCCGCCGGCACCGCAACGCCCGCCCCCGCCGCCACGCCCCCCACCCAGCCCACGCCATCGGCGACCGCGCAAGGGTGATCACGTGCGCTTCCGATCCCGCGGGCCCGAGAGCCAACCGATGAGCGCGCCCCCTGCCAGCCCCCTAGGCGCGCACCGCACCACGGGACGCTGGGCGGAGGCCGCGCTCATCGTCGTCGCCGTCATCATCGGCCTGAGCGGCTTCGTCTTCACCGCCCTCAACCGCACCGGCGCCTCACCGGCCCAATCCCTCCTGCTCGGCGGGGCCCTCGTGCTCATCGGCATCGTCGTGCACCTGTGGGTGCGGTGGAAGGCCCCCTGGGCGGACCCCGTCATCCTGCCCACCGCCATCGCGCTCAACGGCATCGGCCTGGCGATGATCTCCCGCCTCGACATGTCCTACAAGATCCTCGAGGCCTGGCAGTACTACGTCGGACCGCGCCAGGCGATCTGGACCGGCCTGGGCATCGCCCTGTTCTGCGGGGTGCTCATGATCCCCGACTACCGCGTCCTGCGCCGGTGGGACTGGTCGGCGATGGTCGCGGGCCTGATCTTCCTCATCCTGCCGTTCATCCCATTCCTGGGCGTGCAGATCAATGGCGCGAGGATCTGGATCCGGCTCGGCCCCATGTCCTTCCAGCCGGCCGAGCTCACCAAGGTGCTCCTCGCGGTCTTCTTCGCCTCCTTCCTTGTGGCAAACCGCGACAACCTCGCCCTGGCGGGGCGCCGGGTCATGGGGATGAACCTGCCCCGGGCCCGCCACCTCGTGCCGCTGCTCATCGTGTGGGGGGTGAGCATCATGGTGCTCGTCGCCCAGAGCGACCTGGGCACCTCCCTGCTCCTATTCGGCCTGTTCGTCGTCACCCTGTACGTGGCCACGGACCGGCCCTCCTGGCTGATCATCGGCGCCGGCCTGTTCGTGCCCGCCGCCTGGTTCGCCGCCACGCACCTGGCCCACGTGCAGGCGCGCATCCAAAACTGGCTGCACGCCATGGACCGAGACGTCTATGAGAACTCGTCGCGCCAGTTGCCCGACGCCCTGTTCGGGATGGCCTCGGGCGGGCTGACGGGCTCGGGCTGGGGCAAGGGCTACCCCACGCTCGTGCCCTTCGCGAACTCCGACTTCATCGTCTCCTCCATTGGCGAGGAACTGGGTCTGACCGGCATCCTGGCGATCCTCGTGCTGTACATCGTGCTCATCGAGCGCGGTCTGCGCACCGCCATGAGCCTGCGCGACGGCTTCGGCAAGCTCCTGGCCACCGGTCTGTCCTTCACGATCGCGCTGCAGGTCTTCGTCGTCGTCGGTGGCGTGACCCGCCTCATCCCGCTGACGGGGCTGACGATGCCGTTCCTGGCCTACGGCGGATCCTCCCTGGTGGCGAACTGGGTGATCCTCGCGCTCCTCGTGCGCTTATCCGATGCCGCCCGCCGACCGCCATCGACGGCGCCGCGCATCATCGACACCGCCGAGTTGCCCGCGGGCCTGCGCAAGCTCGTCCTCGACCCCGATTTCGACTTCGATGAGATGCACGGCGCGGACGGCCCGGCCGGCACGCCGTCGGGCACGGGGCGCTCCTTCGACGAGGATCCGGACATCACGATCGACACTCCGCCCGACGGCGTGAGCAAGCAGCAGGGCAGCGCCCCGACCGGTACGGCCCCCCAGGGAACGCCAAGAGTGGAGGGAGTCCAGCCATGAACCGCCAGATCCACCAGGTGGCCGTGCTCGTGACCATCATGTTCCTCGCACTGGCCGTGTCCGTGACCAGCGTGCAGGGCTTCGCGCGCCCCGCGCTGTGGCAGTCGGAGTCCTCCGAGGGCAGTCTGACCACCGACCGGCGCAACCAGCGCGCGGCCTTCGCCGCCTTCGGGGCCCATCGCGGCCAGATCCTCGTGTCCGGTTCCCCCGTGGCCTCCTCGCAGCCCTCCGACGACGTCTACTCCTACCAGCGCGTCTACTCCTCCGGTTCGCTCTACGCGCAGGTGACCGGCTACTCCTCGCCGATCCGCTCCGAGTTGACCGGCATGGAGCAGTCCGAGAACAAGGTGCTCAACGGGGATGATCCCTCCTTGTTCTCCTCGCGGGTGAAGGCCCTCATCACCGGCGCCTCCCAGGAGGGGGGGTCGGTGGACCTGACCCTCAACGCCCAGGCCCAGCAGGCCGCCGCGAACGCGCTGGGCGGCAGGCGCGGCGCGGTCGTCGCGCTCGACCCGTCCACCGGGGCGGTCCTGGCGCTCGTCTCCTCCCCCTCCTTCGACCCCAACGTCCTGGCCTCCCATGACGCCGCCGCCGTATCGGCCGCCTGGGAGCAGTACTCCGCCGATCCCGGCCAGCCACTGGTCAACCGGGCGACCGGCGGCGACCTCTACCCCCCGGGCTCGACCTTCAAGATCCTCACCACCTCGGCCGCGCTGCGCGCCGGCAAGGTCACCGCCTCCACCACCCTCGACGCCCCCGACTCGATCACGCTTCCCGGCACGAACCACTCGCTGTCCAACTACCGGGGCGAGTCCTGCGGCAACGGCACCGCCACCCTGTCCGCGGCCTTCGCGCAGTCCTGCAACACGCCCTTCGCCCGTCTCGCCATGGACGTGGGCGATGACGCCTTGGCCAAGGAGGCCGAGGCCTGGGGCTTCGGCACGAAGGACGACTTCTCCCTCCCGGTGACCGCCTCCACCTACCCGGCCAACTCCTCCGCCGCGGAGACCGCCATGGCGGGGATCGGCCAGCAGTCCGTGCGCGTCACCCCCCTTCAAATGGCGCAGGTGGCCGCCACGGTCGCCAATCAGGGCAAGCAGATGAAGCCGTACCTGGTCGCCCGCACCCTGGACGCCGATCTGTCCGTCGTCTCGACGACGAGCCCCGAGGTCGCCCGCACCCCGATCGACGCCAAGACCGCCAAGACCCTCACCGGCCTCATGCAGGAGGCCGTCTCCTCCGGAACCGGGACCACCGCGCAGGTCGCCGGCGTGCAGGTGGCCGGCAAGACCGGCACCGCAGAGACCGGCTCCGACGAGGGCGGCCCTGTCACCTGGTTCGTCGGCTTCGCTGGCACGGACATCAACAAGCCGTCCATCGCCCTGGCTGTGGTGCTCGACGGCGGCCAGCAGACCTCACCCACCGCCACCGGTGGCTCGGAGGCGGGCCCGATCGCGGCCGCCGTCATCGACGCGGCGGTGAACCAGTGATCCCACAGGTGGGGTTCGAGCTCCAGGGCCGCTACCAGCTCCTGGAGCGCATCGCCCTGGGCGGCATGGGGGAGGTCTGGCGCGCCACCGATCTCAACTCAGGTCGGATCGTCGCCGCCAAGATCCTCCGCCCCGAACTGACCGGGGATGAGATCTTCCTGTCGCGCCTGCGGGCGGAGGCCGCCAACTCCCGGGGACTGCGCCACCCCAACCTCGCCGTCGTCCTGGACT
Source organism: Actinomyces sp. zg328 (assembly GCF_009829635.1). Lineage (NCBI taxonomy): Bacteria > Bacillati > Actinomycetota > Actinomycetes > Actinomycetales > Actinomycetaceae > Actinomyces > Actinomyces sp. zg328. The sequence goes on along the minus strand of NZ_VWPE01000007.1, from coordinate 32,899 downwards.
TCGGGGAGCGCAAGGGCTCGGGCTGGATCATCATGGAGCTCGTGCAGGGCCGCCCCCTGTCCGAGATCCTGGAGGAGAAGGGAACGATGGCGCCCGCGGAGATCCTGCCGATCCTCGCGCAGGTGGCCCGCGCCCTCCAGGTGGTCCACGACTCCGGCGTCGTCCACCGCGATGTCAAGCCCTCCAACATCCTCATCAACCGGGAGGGCCTGGCCAAACTCACCGACTTCGGCATCTCCACCGGCCCCCACCAGCGGCCCATGACCGCCACCGGCATGGTCATGGGCACCGCCCAGTACCTGGCGCCCGAGCAGGCGATGGGCAACGCCGCCCAGCCCTCTGGCGACCTCTACGCCCTGGGGATCATCGCCTACGAGGCTCTCGTGGGCCGCCGCCCCTTCACCGGGTCCACTCAGGTGGACATCGCCTTCGCGCATGTCAACGAGCCCGTGCCTCAGATGCCCAAGAGCGTGCCCCCCGAGGTCCGCCAGGTCGTTATGGAGCTGCTGGCCAAGAAGCCCGCCGATCGGCCGTCCTCGGCTCGCGAGCTCGCCCGGCGCCTCGATCGGATCGTCATCCACCTGCCGGAGGAGCACTGGGACCCCGAGGACAACCTCGCCTGGGCCTCCACGGGCAGGGCCGCCCAGGGACCTGGCGCCGCCTCCACTGCCGGCGGTGGCGGCGCAGCGGGGATGGGCCGGGCCTCCTCGCCGACCAGCTCCTCGGCGGCCAATGCCGCCACTGACGAGGAGAGCGCCGCGCCGGCGTCCTCGAAGCCATCGAGGGCTGCCGAGCGCCCACGAGCCTCGGCGAGCGCCGCGCAGTGGGCCGCCGCGATCGTCGAGACCGCGCCCGAGCGCTGGCCCGAGCGCCGCTCCAAGATCCACAGCGCCCGCCGGGGCGCGTATGGCTCGCGCGCGCGGGCCCTGCCGGTATCCCATCGCGCGCGTGATGCTCGTCGCCCCCGCCGCAGCTCGGGGCGGGGCCGCCTCGGCCTGCCGCTCCTGAGCAGCCTATCCGCGCCGGCCCTGCTCATGCTCGCCGGAGCAGTGCTCATCCTCATTGCCGCCGTCGTGGCGCTCATGAGTACCCTAGCCTCAGCGCAACCGGGCACGACGGACGCCGCCCCTCAATCGCCTACCACCACCGGATCCCTGAGCGAAGCAGGCTCAGAGCTGATCGCGCAGGCCTCCGGATTGCCCGCCCCAGTGCCCGTCACCTCAGTCAAGGAGGCACCGTGACCGACACGTTCCCCGCGATCCTGGCCGAACGCTACGAGATCCGTGACCTCATCGGCCGTGGCGGCATGGCGGAGGTGCGCCTCGGGTACGATCGGCGCCTCAACCGCGTCATCGCCATCAAGCTCCTGCGCTCGGACCTGGCCAGCGACTCCACGTTCCAGACCCGCTTCCAGCGCGAGGCCCAGTCCGCCGCCGCGCTCAACCATCCCTCGATCGTTGCCGTTTACGACTCCGGCGAGGAGACCCTCGTCCAGCCGGACGGGACGAGCCGCACCGTCCCGTACATCGTCATGGAGTACGTGGAGGGTCATACGGTCCGCGAGCTCCTGGGCGACGGCGAGGCCGTGCCGATCCCCGAGGCGGTCGAGATCGTCACCGGCGTGCTCGACGCCCTGGAGTACTCCCACCGCGCCGGCATCGTCCACCGGGACATCAAGCCCGGGAACATCATGATCACCTCCACCGGCGCGGTGAAGGTCATGGATTTCGGCATCGCCCGCGCCATTGAGGACTCCGCGGCGACCGTCACCCAGCAGCACGCCGTCGTCGGAACCGCCCAGTACCTGTCCCCGGAGCAGGCCCGCGGGGAAGTCGTGGACACCCGCTCGGACCTCTACTCCACCGGCTGCCTCCTCTACGAGCTCCTCACCGGCCATCCGCCGTTCACAGGCGACTCCGCCGTGGCCATCGCCTACCAGCATGTGCGGGAGGTGCCCAAGCCGCCGTCGTCGATCGCCGCCGATATCCCGGAGGCGATCGACCGAGTCGTCCTCAAGGCGCTGGCCAAGCGCCGCGACGACCGCTATGGGGATGCCGCCCACATGCGCACCGACCTCCTGGCCGCGCAGCAGGGCAATGCCGTGTCCGCGCCCGCGACCTCCACCTGGGCCTCCGCCCCGACGACGACGCTCCCGCAGCAGGCTGACGCCTTCAGCCCCGCCCGCCCCGAGACGCCCGCACCACCGCCCCCGGTGACCCAGCAGCCCCTGATCATGCCCACTGAGCAGGATGATGAGCGCGCGTCCAAGAACCGCCTCGGACTGTGGCTGCTCATCGCGGCGCTCCTCGTCGCGGTGGCGCTGGGCGCGTGGGCGGTCAGCTCTGGGAAGTTCGGCGGGGCCGATCCCAAGCCCACCGCCTCACCGACGCCGACGACCGTCGCCGTCCCGGATGTCACGGGCAAGTCGGAGCAGGAGGCCAAGGCCGCGATCGAGTCCGTCGGCCTGGTCTACGCCAAGGGCGACGGCGTCGCCTCCAACACGATCCCCCCGGGCCGGGCGGTCTCCACCGACCCGGCTGTGGGCACGGGCGCAGCTCCTGGCTCCACGGTGACGGTCCAGTACTCCCTGGGCACCGCCATGGTCGAGGTTCCCGACGTGTCGGGCAAGACCCAGGAGGAGGCGCGCGACGCCCTGGAGAAGGCGGGCCTCAAGGTGGGGACCTCCACCTCGGAGGACTCCGCGGAGGTCGGCAAGGACAAGGTCATCCGCACCAAGCCCACGGCGAACACGACCGTGCAGCGGGGGAGCTCGGTGGCGCTCGTGCTGTCCACGGGGAGGGTCACCGTGCCGGACATCAAGGGCATGACCCTGGAGGCGGCGCAGACGGCGCTGCAGGACGCGGGCCTGACCTACAACGTCAACAGCCCGACCACGGAGAAGACCTCCGACCCGGCCAAGAAAGACACCACCGAGGTCACGGGCACGAGCCCCGTCGCCGGGGCCTCCCTGGACGCCGGGGGGCAGGTGACCATCGACTACAAGAAGTACGATTTCCAGCCCGCGCCCACGACGACCTCCCCGAAGGCCAATAAATCGGGTGACCCGAATAATCCATCGTCGTCCCCGTCGACGGGCGCCACCTCCAACTGACCCTCCCCTCCTCTCACCGCCGAGACCGGTCGATATCACGAGCGAGACCGGTCGAAAATACGATCGAGACCGGTCGATCAGCACAGCACGATAGTGAGCCGGCCGCGCTCCCGCCGAGCATCGTCCCCGTCGACGGGCGCCTCGCGCACCAACGGGTGGCTCGCGCACCGAGAGGTGCGCTGGGAGCACGACTCTCAGTCCGCCGGGCGCCCCTCCGTGCTCAGGCGCGCCCCTTAAGTGAGCAGCCCCCTCATCCGCGCTCAGCACGCGCCCCCACAGCGCCAGCATTCACCCCACCGAACCGGTCTCGATCCTCATTTCGACCGGTCTCGCTCGTATTTTCGACCGGTCTCGCGTGTGGGGAGGGGTGGGGGATGGCGGGCGCGAGGCCGCGGGCGGATGCCCGGTCAGACGGTGGCCTCGCCGGAGAGGTGGAAGGTCTCGTTGGCCCACGGGAAGACGAACTCGAACAGCCCGAGGACCACGAGCGCGGCGAGGACGAGCGCCTCAATGAGGCGCAGCCACACCGGTCCGGGCAGGTGGCGCCAGATCCATCCGTACATCAGTTGACCTCCGGGTCGTTGAGGACCGAGGCCGGGCGGCCCTCGGAGCGGGGCATCCAGTAGGAGAGCTTCGCGTAGGTGATCCACCGGTGGTCATTGCCCCACTCGCCGACTGTCAGCGAGTGGCAGGTGGTCAGGGTGAGCATGCGATCAGTGGCCGCGATCTCGGGATGGTGGGGCACCGGCGCGATGACCTCGACGGCGTTCGGGTTCACAATCTCGTGCTCGGTGACGGTGTAGACGTACCAGGTGTCCTTGGTGGCCACCACCACCTCGTCGCCGGACTCGAGGAGATCGATGCGCCGGAAGGAGTTTCCGGAGGTGCGCCGGTGGCCGGCGAGGGCGAAGTTGCCGATATCGCCCACCTGCTGGGTCTCGGTGTAGTGGCCGGCGACGGCGGAGTCGAGGATGTTCGCGGCGGTGCCCTCCAGGATGGGCATGTTGTTGTTCGTCTTGCCGTACCACTTGGGGACGATGAGCATGCCGATGGTCTCCCCGCTGCCGACGGGGGAGACGGCGGGCGGGGCGTCATAGTGCTTGACTCCCTCGGTCTTGGGGGAGTCGACCTGCTGACTCTCGAAGGCGGCGCGCGTGGCGGCGGCCTTCTCCTGGGCGTCCAGACTCGTCCACCACAGCTGCCAGGTGAGGAAGAGGGCGATGACGAGGCCCACGGTGATGAGGATCTCGCCGACACTGGTGATCATGATGTCGAGCGCCGAGCGCTTCTTGCGCTCCGCCGCTCCGCCGTGCCTCATGCTGGTCATCCGCACTCCGTCTTCCGCAGGACTTTCCTCAGGGGCGTGGCGGGACTGATGGCCTGCCCATCGCTCGGCTGCCAGTCTAGGGCGTCGGCCCTGCTTGTAACGGCAAGCGTGATCACAGTCCCACCTCTCGCCCGACGCCGCGCATGCCCTAGGCTAGGAGCGTTTTAGTGCCCGCGCACGAGCCCTTCCCCAGGCTCGTCATGCTAGGAGGAGGCCCGCGTGGCCCTGCTGAACAAGCTCAAGAACTCTGATGACCACGCGAAGCGCAGAGCCAAGCGCTCCGGCAACCCGGCCAAGGCGGCGAAGGCCGCCGAGGAGGAGTCGCGCGCGGCGGCCAATCGCGTGTCGCGCGTGCCCCAGAAGGTGGTGCGCACCGGCAGCCCCAGTTGGTACGCGCCGTCGATGGTCGTGCTCATGGTCATCGGTCTCCTGTGGGTCGTGGTGACCTACCTGTTCAAGGGGAAGTACCCATTGCCGTACTTCCTCCACCACCACGCCGCCGACTGGCTGTCCAATGGGAACCTCTACATCGGCTTCATCATCATGATGGTCGGCTTCCTCGGCCTGCTGCGTTGGAAGTAGGCCCCCGCAACGGCCTCTGCGGCCCCGCGGCCAGCGCCGCGCACGGGCGATAATCGACGACGGCGCCCCCACCATCGCAGGTCGGGGGCGCCGTCGTCGTCATGCGGTCACGGGCGCGATCCGCCGGTGGGCTCAGGCCCCGGTGACCTCCTCAAGGAGCTCGGCGCCCTCCTCGGCAGAGTCGGCCCAGTACTCCTCGGCCCACGGGTCCTCGACGGGCTGGCTGCGGCGCCAGGCGATGTAGGCGGCGCCGGCGGCGGCGGTGACCACGGTGGCCCAGGCGAGAGCCTTGAGGCCGCGACGGCAGCGGCGCTTCTTGGGGGCGACGACGGGCGCAGGGGCCTCGGCGATCGCGGCACGGGCGGCCTCGGCGGCGCGCTGGGCGCGCGGCAGGTAGTCGTCGACGACGCGGGCGCGGGCCTCGCTGTAAGCGGGCTCGATGCGCGTCTGCGCCTCCTTGGCGGCGCGCGAGACGTTCTCCCCGGCGCGCGCGACGCGCGGGGCGGCCCACTCGGCGGCGCGCTCGGCGCGCTCGGCGATGGCCTCGGCGAGATTGGCGGCCTCCTGACGGAGGTGGTCGGAGTCGATCCTCTTGTCGGCGGTCTTGCAAGGCATGGCGCTCTCCTCCTGGGGAGTTCAAATGGTCGTGTCGCGGGATGCCAGGGCGGCGTGAGGCGAACTGAGACCCATGGTGGCACTGTTCCCGCCCGGGCGGGGGCTCTTGATGGCGGCGTTTTGCCTGGGGTGAACACGCTCCGCCACCCTTGGGCGAAGAGGCTCCCGCCCGCCCGCCCATGGGACCATGGGTGCATGGAAGCGACTCTTCACACCACCCTCGGAGACATCCGCCTGACCCTCTTCCCGGAGCAGGCGCCCGTGACCGTTGAGAACTTCGTCGGGCTCGCCACCGGGTCGCGGACCTGGACAGATCCGCGCACTGGTGAGGAGACCAACGCGCCCCTGTACAAGGACGTCGTCTTCCACCGGGTCATCCCGAACTTCATGATCCAGGGCGGGGACCCGCTGGGCACCGGCCGCGGTGGCCCCGGCTACACCTTCGACGACGAGATCGACCCGAGCCTCACCTTCGACGCCCCCTACGTCCTGGCCATGGCCAACGCCGGCCGTCACATGGGCAAGGGCACCAACGGCTCGCAGTTCTTCATCACCACCGCGCCCACGGCCTGGCTGCACGGCAAGCACACGATCTTCGGAGCCGTCGCCGACGACGAGTCGAAGGCTGTCGTGGATGCGATCTCGGCGACGCCGACGGATCGCACGGACCGTCCTCTCAAGGAGGTCACCATCACCTCGGTGAGCGTCGTCCAGTGACGGCGGTGGGCGGCCCGGGTACCCCAGGCGCGCCGGTCTGCCCGCGCCACCCCGATCGGGTGGCCTACGTGCGCTGCCAGCGCTGCGGCCACCCGGTGTGCCCGGCCTGCCAGGTGCCCAGCGCTGTCGGCGTGCACTGCGTGGACTGCACCGCTCGCGCCAGCGCCGGGCGCCGGGCCCCGACGACGGCCCTCGGCGGCCGGCTCTCCGACGGCTCCACGCTCATCACCAAGGCGCTCATCGCCGTGTGCGTCGTCATCTTCATCGCCCAGAAGCTCCCCGCTTCGACGGCGATGGGGCTGAACGTCATCAGGGAGCTCGCTCTCGTGCCGGTCTTTGTGAGCGCTGAGCCGTGGCGCCTGCTGACCAGCGCGCTCCTGCACGGCTCGATCATGCACCTGGCCTTCAACATGTGGGCCCTGTGGGTACTGGGCGAGGCCCTGGAACCCCTGCTCGGCCGCTGGCGCTACAGCGCGCTCATGGCGCTGAGCGCCCTGGGCGGGTCAACAGCCGTGTACTGGCTGTCCGCACCGGGATCGCGGGACTGGTTCACCGGGACGGTGGGTGCCTCCGGCGCGGTCTTCGGCCTGTTCGCCGCGATGTTCGTCATCCAGCGGCGCTTCGGGCGGGACACCACGGGCATCGTGGGGATCCTCGTGCTCAACCTGGTCTTCTCCTTCACCGCTGCCGGGATTTCCTGGCAGGGGCACCTGGGGGGTCTCATCACCGGGGGCGTCGTCGCCGCGGTCTACGCCTGGGCGCCTCGCGAGCGCCGGGGAGCGCTCTCAGCGGCTGGCACCGCCGCCGTGGCGCTGGCGCTGGTGGGCCTCGTGGCGCTGCGCCTCGCGAGCCTCTGAGGGACTTCTCGCCAACGAATCACATCGGTGTGGTTCATCCACAGTTGGGGATAACCATGTGGAAGAACAGCGCTGTGGTTTTCCACAGCGCTGTCCCCAGATGGGGAAAGCCTGGAATTACAGTCCCTCAACTGTCCACAGGCATCCACAGGGCTAGTGGCCGAGCATCTTCGCAACCTGTGGGCAAGCGCGCCCGGCTGTGATGGCGGGGTGGTCGCGCGCCCAGTTCCGTCAGCGCTCAGGAGCCACTAGATCCGCCCTGGCGCCCCCTCGTCACGAGGTGGGCGGCGCCGTGGGCGATGCCAGTAACGATGGGGAAGGCTGGGATGACCCACCAGTTGGGGCGAACCTCGATTCCCTCCTCGCGCAGCACGCGCCGCGCCCAGAACCAGGACGACAGGACGATGGGCAGGGCCGTCGCACAGCCGCAGGTGTAGCCCCGGGCCAGAGCCGCGGATCCCAGATGGCTGAAGCCGTGCAGCCCGTAGCCGTGCAGGAGCGCCTGATAGAGCCAGGATTGGCCGCGGCTGCGCTGCCCCTGGATGGACCCGACGGCGAAGAGCACCGCCATGATGCCCATCGCCACCCTGACATGCTCACGCGATACGCCATCGCGGCGCAGCTCCTCGGGGAGCCAGGGGATGCGCTCCGCCAGCTCGCGTGAGGCCGAGGGCATCGTCACGTACTCCTCGAGGTCGTGGGCAGCCCATGAGAAGAACAGGCCGGCGGTGGCTAGGTCGACGCGGTCCATGGCTCCTCCCGATTTCACGACTATTAGTTGCGTAACTAGGATAGCGCTGTTCGGGCGCATTTGGAAGAATCCGCTGCGGGGCCGGCACGGCGCTCCACGCGGGATGGGAGGAGGTCGCCATGGAGTCGAGCGCGCCACGAGGCGGTGGGCGCCCGCGCGATCCGCGGATCGACGGGCGAATTCTCACCGCGGCCGCGCGCCTCATGGCCTCGGGCGGGCTCGGCGCGCTGCGGGCCGATGCCCTGGCGACCGCGGCGGGCGTCCCCAAGTCGACGATCTACCGGCGGTGGGGGACCCTCCTGGAACTCGCGGTCGACGCGGTGGACGCGGCGCTCGGGCCACGGCGCCTACCCGCGACGGAGGAGCCCCTGGCGGATCTCGCCACGCATGTTCAGCGGGCGCACACGATCCTGGCGACACCGCCCCTCGGGCCGGCCGTCATCCAGATCGCCCACGAGTTGCTGGGGCGCCCCGAGGCTGCCGCGTCTTATCGGCAGCGGGTGATCGCGCCCCTGCGGGACGGGGCGATCGATGCCGTCTCCCGCGCGATCAAGGCGGGGCAGTGGGACGGCCCTGAGGCGGTTCTCAGCATCGACATGGTGATCGGCACGGTCCTGTACCGCCTCACCTATCTGGGGATCGAGACGACTCTTGAGGAGGCCTTCGAGCTGGTGGAGACGATCGCCGGCCGTCCCCTTCCCAGGCCATCCTGAGGCGCTGGGGCGCCCCGAGGCTCTCGGGACCCGCTCACGCCGTCGAGGAGCACTGTGGATGCGCGCGCCGCGCCATCGCGGGAGGCAGGAGTGGAGCCAACGGGACTCGAACCCGTAACCCCCTGCTTGCAAAGCAGGTGCGCTACCAATTGCGCCATGGCCCCTCGGCGGGAGGGTCAGATCTCCTCGACCGGGTCCGTGACCTCGGCCCAGGCGGCCCGCTCCTTGCGAGCGGCCTCATACGTGAGCCAGGCCGCGTACGCGATCGCGCCCACGCACGAGAAAACCGCAGCGTTCAGGGCTGTCCGGTTCCTCATGTGGAGCCTCCTCGCCGTCGCGCTGCGGTGCCGTGGGCCTAGCTGGACTCGAACCAGCGACCTCATCCTTATCAGGGATGCGCTCTAACCAACTGAGCTATAGGCCCTTGAGACCGGATGAGATTATCCCATCGGGTCTGGGACAACCAAATCGATCAGTCATCCGCCAGTGTGAGATGAATCCCGCCCACGAGAGAGGCGATGATGTTGTACAAGAGGGCCGCGAGCGTGCACAAGGCGGTGCTCAGGATGAGATTGACGACCGCGATGATCGTGGACAGCGAGATGGCCCGCGAGAACTTCATGTACTCCACGACGCCGGTGAAGGCGTTGGAGTTGGTCTCCACCACCGAGCTCACGAGGTCCTGGATCTGGGAGAACACGTGCAGCGAGTCGAGCATGAACCACACGACGGCCGCGCCGACCACCATCATGATGCCGATCGCCACGTTGAGCAGCAGTGACACCTTGAGGACGGACCAGGGGTCGATTCGGTTGACCACGAGCCGCACGCGGCGCGGGCTACCCAGCGCGGACTGCTTGCCGCCCTTACCGGGGTTGGCCGCGCCGACCGCGGGCGGGTTCGTCGCGATGGATGCGTTCATGGGCTGGGCGGCGTCGGGCTGGCTCATTGGTCCTCACTCTCGTCCTCGCTCAACGCTACCGTGTCGGCGGGGACCTGTGCAGAGTCATCAGCATCGAGGTCGCGCTCGGCGTTCCGGGCCACCGCGATGATGCGGTCGCCGTCGTCGGGCTTCGCGAAGGTCACACCCTGTGTGGCGCGGCCGGTCACGGACACCTCGGCGATGGCGGAGCGAACCACCTTGCCAGACGCCATGATGCACATCACCTCATCACCGGGGGCGGTCACGAGCGCGCCCACGAGATCGCCCCGCTCCTCGACGAGATTGGCGACCTTGACGCCCAGGCCGCCGCGTCCCTTGACCGGGTAGTCGCGCACGTTGGTGCGCTTGGCGAAGCCGCCCTCGGTGACGACGAACAGGTCGGCGTTGTCCCAGGAGGGGTCGATGACTCCCATGGCGAGCAGGGAGTCCTCCCCCCGGAAGCGCATCCCGGTCACGCCGCTCGTGGCTCGCCCTGTGGGGCGCAGGGTGGCGTCATCGGCGTGGAAGCGCAGGGACTGGCCGTGGCGGGAGACGAGCAGCAGGTCCTGGCCGGCCGACAGGAGCGAGGCGGAGATAAGCTCATCGGGGTTGCCATCCTCGTCATCGCGCAGGTTAATGGCGATGATGCCGCCCGAGCGGTTGGAGTCGTACTCGCTCAGGCGGGTCTTCTTCACCAGGCCGCGACGCGTGGCCAGCACGAGGTAGTCGGCCTGGTCGTAGGCGCCGAGATCCATGACCTGGGCGATCTCCTCGCCGGGCTGGAAGGCGAGCAGGTTGGCCACATGCTGGCCCTTGGAGTCGCGGCCGCCCTCGGGCAGCTCGTAGGCCTTGGCGCGGTAGACCCGGCCGAGGTTGGTGAAGAACAGCAGCCAGCGGTGCGTGGTGGTCACCCCGAAGTGCTGGACGATGTCGTCCTCGCGCAGGGTGGCGCCGCGCACGCCCTTGCCGCCGCGGTGCTGGGAGCGGTAGGCGTCGGTGCGGGTGCGCTTGGCGTAGCCGGAGCGGGTGATGGTGACGACGACGTCCTCCTCGGGGATGAGGTCCTCCATGCTCATCTCGCCGTCGAAGGGGACGATCCTCGTGCGGCGCTCATCGCCGAACTTGTCGACGATCTCGGCGAGCTCGGTGGAAACGATGTCGCGCTGACGCTGCGGGGAGGCGATGATGTCGCGAAGGTCGGCGACCTTGGCCTTGAGCTCCTCGGCCTCGGTCTGGATCTTGAGGCGCTCCAGGGCGGCTAGGCGGCGCAACTGGAGGGACAGGATCGCCTCGGCCTGGGCCTCGTCGACACCGAGCAGCCCCATGAGGCCGGTGCGGGCCTCCTCAGTGGTCGGCGAGCGCCGGATGAGGGCGATGACGGCGTCGAGGGCGTCGATGGCCTTGAGCAGGCCCTCCAAGATGTGCAGGCGCTCCTCGGCCTTGCGCAGGCGGTAGCGGGAGCGGCGCACGATGACGTCGATCTGGTGGTCCACCCAGTGGCGTACGAAGCCGTCGATGCTGAGCGTGCGGGGCACCCCGTCCACCAGGGCGAGCATGTTGGCGGGGAAGTTGTCCTGCAGCGGGGTGCGCTTGTAGAGGTTGTTGAGGACCACCTTGGCGACGGCGTCGCGCTTGAGGACGATGACGAGCCGTTGGCCCGTGCGGCCGGACGTCTCGTCGCGGATGTCGGCGATGCCGCCCACCTGCCCGTCGCGCACGAGTTGGGCGATCTTGTCGGCGAGGTTGTCCGGGTTGACCTGGTAGGGCAGCTCGGTGACGACGAGGCACTGGCGGCCCTGGATCTCCTCGACGTTGACGACGGCCCGCTGGGTGATGGAGCCTCGCCCGGTGCGGTAGGCGTCCTCGATGCCGCGCCGGCCCAGGATGGTGGCGCCGGTGGGGAAGTCGGGGCCGGGGATGATCTCGAGGAGAGCCTCAAGAAGCTCCTCGCGGGTGGCGTCGGGGTGGTCGAGGAACCACTGGACGCCGCGGGCGACCTCGCGCAGGTTGTGCGGGGGGATGCGGGTGGCCATGCCCACCGCGATGCCCTCGGAGCCGTTGACGAGCAGGTTGGGGAAGCGGGCCGGCAGGATCGTCGGCTCCTGGTTCCTGCCGTCGTAGTTGTCCTGGAAGTCGACGCTCTCCTCGTCGATGTCCCGGACCATCTCCATGGCCAGCGGGGCCATCTTGCACTCGGTGTACCTGGGGGCGGCCGGCCCCAGGTTGCCGGGAGTGCCGAAGTTGCCCTGCCCGGCCACCAGCGGGTAGCGCAGGGACCACCACTGCACGAGGCGCGCGAGGGCGTCGTAGATGGCGGCGTCACCGTGGGGGTGATAGTTGCCCATGACCTCGCCCACCACGCGGGAGGACTTGGAGAAGGAGGAATTGGGGCGGTACCCGCCGTCGTACATGGCGTACAGGACTCGGCGGTGGACGGGCTTGAGGCCGTCGCGCACGTCCGGCAGGGCGCGCCCGACGATGACGCTCATCGCGTAGTCCAGGTAGGAGCGCTGCATCTCCATCTGGAGGTCAACCGGCTGGATGCGGTCGTGCTCCTGGGTGCCGGTGGGGGTGGTGGTCTCGTCGCTCACGTGGATCCTTCAGTGTCCTTCAGTGCCTTGAGTGCCTTGCCAGGCGGTGGCGTGGGGCCGACGGCGGCCGGTGGGTCAGATGTCGAGGAAGCGGACGTCGGTCGCGTTGCGCTGGATGAAGGAGCGGCGCTGCTCGACGTCGTCGCCCATGAGGATCGCGAAGGTCTCATCGGCGTTCGCGGCCTCATCGAGAGTGACCTGCTTGAGGATGCGGGAGGAGGGGTCCATGGTGGTCTCCCACAGCTCGTGGTCGTTCATCTCGCCCAGTCCCTTGTAGCGCTGGATGCCGCCCTCCTTGGGCAGGCGGCGACCGGCGTCAGCGCCCGCGACGAGGAGCTTGTCGCGCTCGGCGTCGGAGTAGGCGAACTCGTGGTCCGCGTTGGACCACTTGAGGCGGTACAGGGGCGGCATCGCGATGTAGGTGTGCCCGTGCTCGATGAGGGGGCGCATGTAGCGGAACAGGAGCGTGAGCAGGAGGGTGGCGATGTGCTGACCGTCGACATCGGCGTCGGCCATGATGACGATCTTGCCGTAGCGCAGCTTGGTCAGGTCGAAGTCCTCGCCGATGCCGGTGCCGAAGGCCGTGATGAGGCTGCGGATCGTGTCGGATGACAGGGCGCGGTCCAGGCGGGCCTTCTCCACGTTCAGGATCTTGCCGCGGATCGGCATGATGGCCTGGTGCTCGGGGTCGCGCCCGCCGACGGCGGAGCCTCCCGCGGAGTCCCCCTCGACGATGAAGATCTCGCACACGGAGGCGTCGCGCGAGGAGCAGTCGCGCAACTTGCCGGGCATGGAGGCGGACTCCAGGACGCCCTTGCGGCGCGTGGCCTCGCGGGCCTTGCGGGCGGCCAGGCGAGCGGCGGCGGCCTGCGAGGCCTTAGAGATGACGGACTTGGCGTCCGCGGGGTGGGAGTCGAGCCAGTCGCCGAGTTGGGAGTAGACGGTCTGCTGGACGAAGGTGCGGGCCTCGGTGTTTCCGAGCTTGGTCTTGGTCTGGCCCTCGAACTGCGGCTCGGAGAGCTTGACCGAGATGACCGCGGTCAGGCCCTCACGGATATCGTCACCAGTGAGGTTGTCGTCCTTGTCCTTGAGCAGGCCCTTGTCGCGGGCGTACTTGTTGACCAGGGTGGTCAGCGCGGTGCGGAAGCCCTCCTCGTGGCTGCCTCCCTCGGTGGTGTTGATGGTGTTGGCATAGGTGTGGACGGACTCGGAGTAGGCGCTGGTCCACTGCATGGCGATCTCGAGGCTGATGGAGCGGCTGCCCTCCAGGGCGGTCTCGGCCTCGAAGTCGATGATCTCGGGGTGGATGAGCTCGGCCTTCTTGGACTTGTTGAGGAAGGCGACGTAGTCGCGCAGCCCGTGCTCGTAGCGGAAGGTGTCGGAGCGGTGCCCCTTGGCCGGCACCGGCGCCTCGGCTCCCGGCCCGCCCTCGTCTCCGGCGATCTCATCGCCCTCCTCGACGGCGCTGGGGCGCTCATCGGTCAGGGTGATCCGCAGTCCCTTGTTGAGGAAGGCCATCTGCTGGAAGCGGCGGCGCAGCGTCTCGTAGTCGAAGTCGACCGTCTCGAAGATCCGCGGGTCGGGGTAGAAGGTCTGGGTGGTGCCGGTGGCCTCGGTCTCCTCACCCCGGACGAGCTCGGTGATGGGCCGGCCGCCGTCGGCGAAGGACATGCGCCACACGTGTCCCTGGCGGCGGATCTCGGTGTCCACGCGGGTGGACAGGGCGTTGACCACGGAGATGCCCACGCCGTGCAGGCCGCCGGAGACGGCGTAGCCGCCGCCGCCGAACTTGCCGCCGGCGTGCAGGATCGTCATGACGACCTCGACGGTGGGCTTGCCCTCGGTGGGGTGGATGTCCACGGGGATGCCGCGGCCGTTGTCGACGACGCGCACCCCGCCGTCGGCGAGGATCGTGACCTGGATGTGATCGCAGTAGCCGGCGAGGGCCTCGTCGACGGAGTTGTCGACGACCTCGTAGACGAGGTGGTGCAGGCCCCGCTCACCGGTGGAGCCGATGTACATGCCCGGGCGTTTGCGCACGGCCTCCAGCCCCTCCAGGACAGTGATGTCGGAGGCACCGTAGTCCGCGGAGCCCGCGGCCGCGGGCGAGGCGGGCGTCACCGGATGGGCCTCCACCTGGGGAGATGCCACGTCGGCGGAGGTGAATTCGGGCACGGGGTTCTCAGAGGCGTCCTGGTCGGGCACGTGCTTGCTGCTCCTCAGTTCTCGCGCCCGCGGTGCGGGCGGGCCGGGCGGTGCGGGGCGGTGTCCCCGCCGCGTCGCCCGGGACGGTCGTCGGCGTTCCACTCTCACAGGGCGCTCCTGGGAGGCAGGACCCTTCCATGGGGAGGGGTACGCGTCAGCGCCTTCAATGCCTTCGACGCGCCATGGGCTTGTCCGAGGCGATCCTATCGCGAAACCTTCCGGGAGCCCGACCTCGAAGGGCCTGGCGGAGCGTGCCGGGCGTCACCTCCGTTCCCCGCGCTCCGACCACGGCGCCGCGCCTCAGCCGTAGGTGTCGCGGGGGCCGCGCCCGCCGCGCACGGGGAAGCGTCCATGGCGCCAGCTGGGCCCGGCCGGGCCCAGCACATGGACATCGACCCCGGCGCCCCCGACCTCCTCGCTGATGCGCCGCAAGATGGTGGGCATCATGAGCCGCAACTGCTGCGCCCAACTGGAGGAGGACGCCCGGATGGTGATCCGCCCGGGCTCAAAGGACTCCACGCGCGAGTGCTCGGCGACAGACCTGCCCACGATCTCCTCCCAGCGGGCGGCGACGCCGGCCACTGCGAGCATCCCCGCCCATCCCTTGCGGTCGACCATGCGGGCGAGGTCCTTCTTCGCGGTCCTCGGGTCGAAACGGCTGGGGCCGGGGCGGCCGCGATCAGTGGCAAGCCCGGGCGCGCGATCCGTCCAGTCCTCACTCTCGGGATCGCCGCCCCCCTCGCCGTTGACGCCGACGCGACGCCGGGGAGCGTCCCAGGGCGCGGGGTCATCCGCCCCCGGGCGCCCGCTGGAACGCGCGGGCCCTCGCATGTGGCCGCGCTCGAACGCGGAGGCCCGCACGCGGGACAGTGCTCGCGAGGCGAGGCTCGCGCCGTCCCCGGCGGCGCCCGCCTCACGATCGCAGGGGTGGTCGACGCCCGCGCCCTCAGCCCCCGGCTGGTCCTCAGTCACGGGTCACCTCCGATCCGGCCACCCGGAAGCGCGCTCCGGCCAGGCCATCCGGCACGTCGGCGTCGACAGCGGCCGTGACCAGCACCTGCTGAGCGCCGACCACCATGGAAGCCAACGCCTGACGGCGCCTGTCATCGAGTGAGGCGAACACATCATCGAGGATGAGGACCGGCTCGCCGTCGCCCCCGTAGGCATCGACGTCGTGCCGGAGCATCTCGTAGGAGGCCAGGCGCAGTGCCAGCGCCAGCGACCACTGCTCGCCGTGGGAGGCGAAGCCCTTGGCTGGCAGGGATCCCAGGAAGAGGGAGAGGTCATCGCGGTGGGCGCCCACGAGGTTGGCGCCGCGCTCGATCTCACGCTCGTGGAGCCCGCCCATCGCCGCCTCCAGGCGGGCGGCCACCGCCTGGGCGTCGGCGAGTCCGCTCTCGGCGGTGGCCACCGCATCCCACCCCGTTCCGGGCTCGGGCTCAATGGCGCCCTCATGAGCCAGGAGGCTGGAGCGGTAGGCGAGGCGCGCCTCGGACTGATTGCCCGAGACGGCCTCGTAGCAGGACTCGACCCAGGGGCGCAGGCGCCTGACGACTTCGATTCGCGCGGCGATGAGCCGCGAGGCCGCGGCGGCGAGCTGGGCGTCCCAGACCTCCAGGGTGGACATCATCGATTCCATGGAGGAGGAGCCCCGGCCCCGGTGGGCGCGCGCCGAGCGCAGGAGGCTCGCGCGCTGGGCGAGGATCTTGTCGTGCTCGAGGCGCGTCCCGGCGAGAGCGGGGCGCAGCATGACGGCGAGGTCGTCGAGGAAGCGGCGCCGCACCCCAGGCTCGTCGCGCACGAGGGCGAGGTCCTCTGGCGCGAAGACGACGGTGCGCAGGATCCCGGTGAGGTCCCGCGGACGGCAGGCGCCGCGATTGAGGCGGGCGCGGTTAGCCCTGCCCGCGATGATCTCGATCTCGATGACGCTGGGGCGCTCGCCGTGAACCACCTTGGCCCGCACGACGGCTCCGCCGGGCTGCTCGCCGTCGTCGGCGCGCCGCACGAGGGCCCGATCAGCGCCCACACGGTGGCTGCTCAGCGTGGACAGGTAGGCGATCGCCTCGACGAGGTTGGTTTTGCCCTGCCCATTGGGGCCGATGAACGCGCTGATGCCCGGCTCCAGGCCCACCACGAGGTGCCGATAGGACCTGAAGTCGTCGAGTGCCAGGTCGGAGACGTACACGAGCGGCGCGCGAGGATGGCGCGAGAACGTTGTCGGGGCCTCGCGCCGGGTCAGGCGCCGAAGCGAATCGGCATGATGAGGTAACGGAAGGAGGAGTCCTCCTCGCCGCCGATCGCGCTCATGCCGGTCAGGACCGCGGGCTTGGAGGCGTGCGTGAAGTCAAGGCGCACATAGGGGTCGGAGATAGCGCCGAGGCCGTCGAGGAGGTATCCCGGGTTGAAGGCCGTCGCGATGTCGTCGCCCTCTAGGTGCGCCACGATGCTCTCAGAGGCCTGGGCGTCATCACTCTGACCGGCCTCGAGAGCGAGGGTCCCTTGGGTGAACGACATGTGGATCGGGGTGGAGCGCTCGGCGACGAGGCTGACGCGCCGCACCGCGGCCATGAGCTCCTCACGTCCGACGGTGGCGTGGATGAGGGTCTGCTCGGGGAAGAGGCGCAGCACCGGGGGGTAGTCGCCGTCGGTGAGCAAGGAGGTCGTGCGGCGCCCGCCGGCCTCGAAGCCGATGAGGCCCGAGGAGGTCCCGCCGCCGTCGGACAGGGCGAGGGTGACATCTCCGGAGGAGGTGAGCGACTTGGCCACGTCGGACAGCGTGCGCGCCTTGAGCAGGGCGGTGGTCTCCAAGGAGGAGTCCGACGGCGTCCAGGTCATCTCGCGCACGGCGAGCCGGTAGCGGTCGGTGGCCATGAGGGTCAGGGCGTCGCCCTGGACGTCGACCTGGATGGAGGTGAGCAGCGGCAGGGTCTCGTCGCGGGAGGCGGCGATGGAGACCTGGGCGACCGCCTGGGCGAGGTCGTGGGCGTCGATCGTGCCGGCCACTTGGGGCATGGGGGGCAGCGCCGGGTAGTCGTCGGCGGCCATGGCCGACAGGGAGAAGCGCGAGGAGCCGCAGGTGACCATCACCTTGGTCCCCTCGAGCTCGAGGTCGACCGGCTTGGCGGGGAGGGCCTTGGCGATGTCGGCGAGTAGGCGCCCGGAGACGAGGACAACGCCCTCGGCCTCGATGTCGGCCGGCACCTCGCAGTGGGCGGAGACCTCGTAGTCGAAGGAGGCCAGGACCAACGTCGATCCGGAGGCCTCCAGTCGCACGCCGGCCAGGACGGGCACGGGCGGGCGGGCGGGAACGGAGCGGGCTGTCCAGGTGACAGCCTCCGCGAGGACATCGCGGTCGACCCTGAGCTTCACTATGGCCCCCTGAGGAGAGTGCGGACAGACAACATCGGCGAGTGTAGACGGTTTGCGCTCGATGCGCCTCGTGAGCCGAGCGCGGCGATGGGGTCGATCCTCCGGGCGCCCGGGCTAGGAGGCGGAGCGCCTCGTTGGCCGGGCTTGTGATTCGGGCTCGTGTAGTGGGTTGGTAGGTGTAGTAGGAGGTGTGGATCCTGTGGGAAACGGCATTACCCGCTGGCCACGGCTTGATGCGGATGTGGAACTACAAGGGAGTGGTTCGGTGCCCCGGGGCATGGCAGGGGTGGAGAGGCGCAGTGGCGCCCGGGTCCGAATCACAACTTGGCCCGGCGGGCGCCACAGACCGGGCAACGGCGTCCACCGCGTCGACGGCGGTGTCCACAGGCTTGTCCACAGGCGTGGATCACAATCAACCATCCCATGGATCACATGAGTCACACGGGCCCCACAGTCGTGTCAATCCCCGCTAAATCAAGGCAATCTCATGCCCGCCCCTACAACCGAGACCGGTCGAAATGACGATCGAGACCGGTTCAGAGGGCGCGGTAACGGCCTCAGCGCCCTCGTCCCCATGTGAGCCTGTGGATAGAGGACCGGTCTCGCTCCTATTTTCGACCGGTCTCGGCGAGGGGGTGTCAGGCCTGTTCCAGGGCCGCCTGCTTGATGCGGCTGGTCATCTCGGTGACCTGGTTGAAGGTGGAGCGGCGCTCGGCCATCTGCTGGCGGATCTTCTTGTCCGCGCTCATGACGGTGGTGTGGTCGCGCCCGCCGAACTCTCGGCCGATCTTGGGCAGGGAGAGGTCGGTCAACTCGCGGCACAGGTACATGGCGATGTGGCGCGCGTGGACGATGAGGCGCGAGCGGTTGGCGCTGCACAGGTCGTCGACGGTGATGCCGAAGTAGTCCGCCGTCTGCGCCATGATGAGGGAGGTGGTGATCTCCTCGCCGGCGGGGTCGGAGATGATGTCCCGCAGGACCATCTCGGCCAGGGTCTGGTCGATCGTCTGCTGGTTGAGCGAGGCGAAGGCGGTCACCCGGATGAGCGCGCCCTCGAGCTCGCGGATGTTGGTGGTCACCCGGGAGGCGATGTACTCCAGGACGTCCATGGGAAGGTCGAGCCCCTCGGCCCGGGCCTTGAGCGACAGGATCGCCATGCGGGTCTCGAGGTCCGGCGGTTGGACGTCGGCGAGCAGGCCCCACTCGAAGCGCGAGCGCAGGCGCTCGTCGAGGTTGTTCATGGCCTTGGGCGGCTGGTCCGAGGTGAGGACCACCTGCTTGCCCGCGGAGTGGAGGGCGTTGAAGGTGTGGAAGAACTCCTCGAGGGTCTGCTCCTTGTCCGCTAGGAACTGGATGTCGTCGACGAGCAGGATGTCGACGTCGCGGTAGCGGCGCTTGAAGGAGTCGAGGCTGCCGTTGTCGCGGTTGTCGCGCACGGCGGCGATGAAGTCGGCCGTGAACTCCTCGGAGTTGACGTACTTGATGCGCGTCGTGGGGTCGAGCGTGCGCGCGTAGTGGCCGATGGCGTGGAGGAGGTGGGTCTTGCCCAACCCGGAGCCCCCGTAGATGAACAGGGGGTTGTAAGCGCGGGCCGGGGCCTCGGCGACGGCGATAGACGCCGCGTGCGCGAAGCGGTTGGAGGAGCCGGTGACGTAGGTGTCGAAGGTATAGCGCGGGTTGAGGGTGGAGCCGTCGGGGCTCGTGGGCGCCGTGGCCGCGAAGGGATTGGCCCCGGTGCCCCCTGTCGAGGGCCCGCGCCCGCCTATCGCGAAGTCGGCGCGCCCCGTCACGAGGGCCGACGGCGCCGGCTGGGGAAGGGGGGCGCCCGACGGCGCCGACGGCGGGGAGAGGGTCGACGGCGCCGATCCGGGGTCGGCCACGGCGGTGGGGTGGACCGCCGATGGCGTGATGGGCGCTGGCGGGACTGGGGGCATGAAGGGGCTGCCGGGAAGACTCTGCTCGGCGCTCGGGGCCGACGGCGGGGGCGGGGGCACGGAGTCCCCGGAGGTATCGATCATGACCTCGAAGGGGACCTCCCTGCCCCAGGCCGTCATGAGGGCGCGGCCGATGGGGCCGCGGGACTTGTCGATGATGTCCTTGGCGAATGAGGAGCCTGCGACGAGGACCAGGGTGCCATCGACGTCGATGACCCCGGTCATGCGGATGATGGACACCTTGCCCTGGCCGAGCTCGCCCGAGGCCGCGAGGACCTCAAGAGCCGAGTGCCACTTGGTGACCGCGTCCTCGAGCACGTGGTTCTCCTGAGTGATGATGAACGTATCTGGACGACGAGCCTAGCGCGCGGGGGCGCCTTCCGCCGACGTGGCCCGTTTCTCACCCTCGAGCGCCACCGGGGTTTGACCCGTCAGAGCGCCGAAACGTATTGTGGTGCGGACGTTCGCGTGGAGTCACGCCCCCCATCCTGGGGCAGCCACCGCGAGCGACAGCGCCGCGATCCGCGTCGCGCTGTTCCACAGTTTCCGACCAGGAGTATCCCCGTGAGCAAGCGGACCTTCCAGCCGAACAACCGCCGTCGCGCCAAGGTGCACGGTTTCCGCAAGCGCATGAGCACCCGCGCTGGCCGCGCCGTTCTCGCCTCGCGCCGCCGCAAGGGCCGCGCGCGTCTCGCCGCCTGAGGTGATCCCGGCCGCGCATCGGATGCTGCGATCGGATGATTTCTCGATCGCGGTGAAGTCCGGTGCGCGCAGCGGGAGCCGCAGGCTCGTCGTTCACTACCGCGCCGGCGGGGCCGGGGACACCACTCCCGGACTCGTCGGCGTCGTGGTGCCGAAGAAGCAGGTGGCCAGGGCCACGCACCGCAATCGCATCAAGCGTCGCATCCGGGCCCTCATGCGGGCGCGGATCGGGGGGGTCGAGCCCGGCTCGCGGATCGTCATCCGAGGGCTCGCCGAGGCCGACGGCGCCACGAGCGCTGAGCTCGGCGTCGATCTCGATCGCGCGCTGGCCCGCTGCCGTGACCTGGCGGGGAGGGGACGACGTCGATGATCGACTCACCCGGTGCCCGTCCCTCACCCCCGGCGCGGGCCATGGCGGCCTGCGTGCACGCCTATCAGCACTGGATCTCCCCGGCGATCCCCGCCAGGTGCCGCTACTACCCGACTTGCTCGTCCTACGCCGTCGAGGCGCTGGGCGCGCATGGCGCTCTCAAGGGCCTCGCGCTGGCGGCCTGGCGGGTCCTGAGGTGCAATCCCTGGAGCAGGGGCGGCGTCGACCATGTGCCTGACCGGGGTCGATGGCGCTACCACTACCCACACGACATCCCCCGCTTCGAGCTCGAGAAGGGCTGAGCGGGAAGCGCCGGATTATCCGGCAGGCGGTTCCCTCCCGCCAGACGCATACAAGGAGTGCAGATGGACACGATACTGTGGCCGATCAAGGTGGCTATCGCCTGGGTCATGGTCTACATCCACAAGGCCCTGGTCGCCATCGGCCTGCCCGACGGGGCGGGCATCGCCTGGGTGCTGTCGATTGTCGGCCTGACGATCGTGGTCCGCCTGCTCATGATGCCGCTGTTCGTGCGGCAGATCCGCGCCCAACGGGGCATGCAACTCATGCAGCCCGAGCTCAAGGCCCTCCAGGAGAAGTACAAAGGCAAGAAGGACCCGGCCTCCCGTCAGCGGCTCCAGGAGGAGATGACGGCCCTCTACCGCAAGCACGGGACCAACCCCATGGCCTCCTGCCTGCCCATCATCGTGCAGATGCCGATCTTCTTTGCCCTGTTACGGGTGCTCGCGTCCCTGCAGAAGGTGGCCGATGGCTCCTACTCCCGCGGATCGATCGGCCCCCTGACCGCTGACCTGGCCGAGCAGGTGCAGAACTCTACCCTCCTCGGGGCGCCGCTGTCCTCGTCCTTTATGCAGGCCAACGGCAACCTGACGGTCCAGATCGTCTCCGTGATCCTCATCGTCGCCATGTCCGTGAGCCAGTGGTACACGATGGCGCAGATCAGCATCAAGAACATGCCGGACTCGTCCAAGACGGACGACAACCCGATGATGCGGACCCAGAAGATCATGACGACGGTGATGCCCATCGTGTTCGCGATCACGGGCATCAACTTCCAGATCGGCGTGCTCATTTATTGGCTGGTCTCCAACCTGTGGACCATGGGCCAGCAGTTCTACACGATCCACCGGATGCCGGCGCCCGGGTCGGAGGCGGAGCGCAACTACCGGGCCAAGCAGAACGCCAAGCGGGCCGCCAAGGGCCTGCCCTCCCTTGAAGAGGAGGAGGCTGCCAAGCGCGTCGCCGAGGCCGAGGCCGCCGGCAGGACCGGGGGGCAGCGCGTCCAGCCCGTGCGTAAGAACCGCCAGAAGAGGTCCCTGCCGGCCACCGTCGAGGAGGCCTATGCCGCGCAGGGCTCCGACGAAGGCGCGTCGGATGATGACTCGCGGGCTTCGACGACGTCGGGCTCGGCCAGGCACGGCGGGCTCACCGAGCAGGAGATCGCCCGGCGCCGTTACGAGCGCAAGGCCCGCGCCCGCCAGCAGGCGGCCGCCAAGCGCAAGGCCCAGGCGAAGAATCAGCGCAAGAACCGCTGAGCGAGGCCTCGGCCCACCCAGCATTGAACCCTCAGAAGCAAAGGAACGGACAGATCGTGACGGACAACACTGACAACGCGGTAGCGGCCCCGGCCGTTTCCAACACCGTCAAGCGCCTGGAGGAGGAGGGTGAGATCGGCGCCGACTACCTCGAGGAACTCCTCGACATCGCCGACCTCGGCGGGGACATCGACATCGACGTCGATCACGGTCGCGCCTCGATCGCCATCGTCGCCTCGGAGGAGGGCGATGAGCGCGAGCTCGCCGACCTCGTTGGCCGCGACGGCGAGGTCCTTGAGGCCGTTCAGGAGCTCACCAGGCTCGCCGTTCAGGCGCGCACCGGTAACCGCTCGCGCCTCATGCTCGACATCAACGGCTATCGCGCGGGCCGGCGCGAGGAGCTCACCAAGATCGCCGCCGAGGCCGTCGCCCGGGTCCACGCCTCGGGCGAGACCGTGTCCTTGGCGCCGATGAACCCCTTCGAGCGGAAGGTCTGCCACGACGTCGTCGCCGCGGCGGGGCTGGTCTCCGAGTCCGAGGGCGCCGAGCCGCACCGCCACGTCGTCATCATGCTGCCCGAGGAGGATGACGAGCCTGGCATCGACGACGCCGGCAGCGCTGACAGTGCCGAGAGCGCCGAGCAGGCCCAGGACTGAGCATGGGGCAGGATCAGGAGGACGCCGGGAGCGCCCTGGAGGATCAGTCCGCCGAGGTTGAGCGGCCGAGTGAGGAGATGCGCGAGATCTTCGGACTCGGCTTCCCGGCGGCGGAGCGCTTCGCCCAGATGCTGGTCGCCGAGGGCGAGTTGCGGGGCCTTCTGGGTCCTCGCGAGCTCCCCAGGCTCTGGTCCCGCCACCTCGTCAACTCCGCCGCTGTCGGCCCTTTCCTGCCCTCCCGGGGGACCGTGGCCGACGTCGGATCCGGGGCGGGTTTTCCCGGGATCATCATCGCGATCATCCGACCAGATCTAGAAGTTTCGCTTATTGAAACTATGGAGCGCCGCGTAGTCTGGTTATCAGATGTCGTCGAGGAGCTCGGCCTCGACAACGTGACGATTCACCGCGCCCGGGCCGAGGAGATGAAAGAGAAGTACGACGCTGTGACCGCGCGCGCCGTCGCCAATCTCTCCAAGCTCGTCCGGCTCACGGCGCCAATGCTCCGCCCTGGGGCGAGCCTCCTCGCCCTCAAGGGCGCCAAGGCGGACGATGAGGTCCGCGACGCCAAGTACGTCATTAAGAAGGCGAAGCTCCTGCCCGCTGTCGTCCATGAAGTCGTCACCGCTGGCGACGACGTGACGAAAGTCGTCCAGGTTCAGCGCCCACGTCGCTGAGTTCGCCTCGCGCCCACCAGTGGCTCGCGGTACTCCTGCCGTAGACTGACGGGACAGACGGTGCCCCTTGAGGTGCCGTGCGCCGTCGTTGGAGGAGGGCAGCGTGCCGGGATCCATCTTCGATCAGGTCCGAGCTGATCACTCGACACTGAGCGAGTTGGCCGAGGGCGGGTTTCAGCCACCCGAGCAGACCCGGGTGATCGCGGTGGCCAACCAGAAGGGCGGGGTGGGAAAGACCTCGACCGCCGTCAACGTGGCCGCAGCCCTCGCGGAGGCGGGGCTTCACGTGCTGCTCATTGACGCCGATTCCCAGGGCAATGCCTCCACCGCCCTCGGCGTGCCCCACGATGAGGAGCACGCTTCGATCTACGACGTGCTCGTGGATGGCATGCCGTTCAACGACGTCGTCGTCCAGACGCGCTTCGCCCCGACCCTCTACTGCCTGCCCGCCACGATTGACGTGGCCGCCGTCGAGATCGAGCTCATCAACACCTCGTCACGTGAATCCAAGCTTCGCCTCGCCCTTGAGGACTACCTGCGCTCCCGGTATGAGGACGGGCAGCCCCGAATGGACTACATCATCATTGACTGCCCCCCGAGCCTGGGCATCATGACGATCAATGCCTTCGTGGCCGCCAATGAGGTGCTCATCCCGATGCAGGCCGAGTACTACGCCCTGGAGGGCCTGGCGCTGCTCAGCCGCTCTATCGAGCGGATCGCGAAAATCCACAACCCCGCACTCGCCGTCTCCATGATCGTCCTGACCATGTTCGATGGGCGCACCACCCTCGCCAGGGACGTGGAGGCGGAGGTGCGGACCTACTTCCCCGACGCCACACTCGACACGAAGATCCCGCGCTCGATCCGAGTGGCGGAGGCCCCCTCCTTCGGCTCGCCCGTGGTGTTCTGGGATCCACGTGCCTCAGGCGCCATCGCCTACAAGAGACTCGCTTGGGAGATCGCCGACCGCGGCATCGCGGGATGGCAGACGCGGCGCGTGGTTCGTGAGGCCACCGAGGGCTCCCACAACCCCCAGGTCGAGGACGCGGGGATCACGGGAAACGTCAACAGCAACGACGCCGGCACGGCGGACAACAACTCCAAGGAGGCCTGAGCACAGATGGCGCAGAAGAAGCGCGGACTCGGTCGTGGGCTGCAGGCCCTCATTCCGGAGGCCCAGGCGGAGGCCCCCGTCAGGCGCCCCACGGACGTCTTCTTCCCCGAGGGGCGCGCCGCTCGCGCCGCCAAGGCGGACGACGGCGTGAAGGCGGAGATCGGCAACGAGGAGAAGCAGCCCGGCGCGGCGGAGGAAGCCACGGCATCCGGGCAGGCGGCACACACCTCGGCGGATATCGCCGCCACTCTTCTCGCTCCGTCGAAGAGAGCTTCGAAGAACGGGCGAAAGGGCTCTGGTAATCGGAGTCGGCAGCCCGTGGAGACCACGAGGGGGGTCGCGAGCGTCGCGGCGAAGAGGCCGGCGAGCGAGATCGAGAAGAAGGCGGAGAAAGCCGTCGAGGGTGTTTCACGTGAAACCGCTCAGAAGGACTCTGATCCTGGGAAGAAGTCGGTTTCACGTGAAACCGGCGCTCCCACCGTCGAGGCCTCTGATGTGGCGGACGCCCAGCCCAGCGATGTCCATGGCGCTGAGGCACAGGACGTGGTGACCGAGGAGGTCGCCGTCGAGAATGGTGGCTCGGTGGCGACGCCAGGTGAGAATGGTGATGGGCAGGGAGAGGACCCCAGCGGACTCGTCCCGGTCCCAGGGGCGACCTTCGCGGAGCTTCCCGTGGAACTCATCTCACCCAACCCGAGGCAGCCGCGACAGGTCTTCGATGAGGAGGATATCGAGGAACTCGCCTCATCCATCAAAGAGGTCGGACTCCTCCAGCCCATCGTCGTTCGACGCATCGATGATGAGGACGGCACGCGCTACGAGCTCATCATGGGTGAGCGCCGTCTGCGCGCCTCCAAGCATGCCGGCATCGAGACGATTCCCGCGATCGTCCGCTACACCGACGATCAGGACCTCCTCCGTGACGCCCTGCTGGAGAACCTCCACCGCGTTCAACTGAATCCCCTGGAAGAAGCCGCGGCGTATCAGGCACTCCTGGAGGACTTTGGCTGCACTCATGCTGAGCTCTCCCGGAGGATCGCGCGCTCACGCTCTCAGATTTCCAACACCCTGCGCCTCATGAAGTTGCCCGGCACCGTGCAGCGTCGGCTCGCCGCCGGAGTGCTCAGCGCAGGGCATGCCCGCTCCCTCCTTGGGCTGCCGGACCATGATGCGATGGAGACCCTCGCCGAGCGGATCGTTTCCGAGGGGCTTTCCGTGCGAGCCACGGAGGAGCTCGTCGCGCTTCACGATGAACCTGGCACCACTGCGAAGCCGAGTTCTGAGCGCAGTCGCTCACTTCCCCTCCCCGCGCTCTCCACCCGCCTCTCGGATGCCTTTGACACCCGGGTGAAGGTGGTTCGAGGCGCCAAGAAGGGAAAGATCACTATCGAGTTCGCGGGTGAGGATGATCTTGCCCGGCTGGTCGAGGCCCTCGCGCCGGGTACCTCGCTGGACGAGGTCTAAGGGCCGCCCGCCTCACCTGCCCAATCATCGCGCCGCCAATCCTCTCGATTGGCGGCGCGACTGTTTCACGTGAAACAGCGGACGAGGCGGGCAATATTGTGTATTACCCCGGAATCCGAGCAGCGGTGTTTCACGTGAAACACCGCTATTTCACGGGCGGAGGGGGCGGTTTCACGTGAAACCGCTCGATCCACGAGCACTTCGCCCCATGCCGCCGCGGCGGCCGTTGACGTGT
The DNA here is from genome assembly GCF_009829635.1 of Actinomyces sp. zg328. Taxonomy (NCBI): domain Bacteria; kingdom Bacillati; phylum Actinomycetota; class Actinomycetes; order Actinomycetales; family Actinomycetaceae; genus Actinomyces; species Actinomyces sp. zg328. Next base: position 6,433 of record NZ_VWPE01000007.1, on the reverse strand, counting down.
TTCACGTGAAACGGTCCGGGGAGAGTTGAGATGACAGAAGCAAAATGATCGCCCCGACGCGCGTCGAAGCGCGTCGGGGCGATCAGGTGTCAGATGGGTGCCGTCAGAGCAGCGGTGCGTGCACGAGTGCGTCGTAGAGGCTCGGGAGGTCGCCATCCGCTTCGGCGGCGAGTGGGAAAAGGCTCGTCTCGGTCATTCCCGGAGTGACATTGACATCGATGAACCAGGGGGTTCCAGTCTCATCGAGGATGAGGTCGGTCCTGGAGACGTGACCGAGCCCCAACGTCGTGTGGACGACAATGGCGGTCTCCTTGAGCCGCTCAATGGCGGCCTCTGAAAGACGGGCGGGGACGAAGTACTCCGACCTACCGGGGTTGTAGCGGGCGTCGAAGTCGTAAGCCCCTTCGGAGAAGACTTCCACCGGTGGGAGCGCACGTGGACCTGAACCGGTGTCGACGACGGATACCGCGACCTCCGTACCGGCGACGTACTTCTCGATAAGCGCCCGCTCGTCGTAGGCGAAGCACCCCACCATCGCTGAGCGGAGATCATCCGCGTTCGAGGCCAGGGAGACGCCGAGCCCCGAGCCGCCCTGATTCGGCTTCACCACCACTGGCAGCCCGAGGTGATCGGTGACCATGCCAAGGACCTCCTGGGCGCCCATCTGGGCGAAGTAGTCCTTGGGGAGGGTGAGCGAGTCAGGGGTGAGAACACCTCCGGTGCGGACAGTGGCCTTTGCTGTCGGTTTGAATGAGGCACGCTGGCATCCGTCGGAGTGGGTGCCGACATAGGGAAGCTCAAGGCCGATGAGCACGTTTTGGAGGCCGCCGTCCTCCCCGTGTCCACCGTGAACCAGCGGCCACACAACATCAGGGCTGAAGGCGCGGAGTGAGGAGATCATTCGGGCATCCACGTCGAGGACGATGACGCTGTGGCCGAGGTGACGGAGGACTTGTGCCACGCGGTTCCCTGAGCGCTGGGATACGTCCCTCTCATGGCTGAGGCCGCCGGCGAGGACGGCGATGCGCAGGGGCTCGGGCGATGTCGCGATTGTCATGGAACTACCTCAGATCTGGTCGGGGGCGGGAGCGGATACGCCGGGGCGCGGCTCAGAGCGCGCCGGGCCGAACAACTGGACAAGCTCAAGATCGCGGGCCACGACTTCCGAGAGCCGGCGGACCCCCTCTCTGATCTCCTCCGGCTCGGGATAGCAGAAGGAGAGCCTGAGATGATCCTCGCCGGCTCGGCCTCCCGCGAAGAACGCGGTACCGGAGACATAGGCGACGAGATTCGTGACGGCCCTGGGAAGCATCTCCTTCGCATCCAGGCCCTCGGGCAGACCAAGCCAGACGTAGAAGCCGCCGTCGGGAGTGTTCCACGTGCAACCGGGAAGGTATTCCTCCAGGGCGGAGATCATGGCGTCCCTGCGGCGGCGATACATGCCGCGGAACTCGGAGATCTGGGCGCGCCAGTCGAACTGCTCGAGATAGGTGGAGATCGAGTACTGGCCCATGGAAGAGGGGCAGAGGATCGCTGCCTCTGAGGCGAGTTTCATCTTGTCCCGGACCGCTGGCGGGGCCACCGCCCATCCGACGCGATAGCCCGGGGCGAAGATCTTCGAGAAAGAGCCAAGGTAGACGACATCATCCGGGGCGAGCGTCTTCAAGGCCGTATAGGTCTGGCCCTCGAAGCCGAGAAGCCCATAAGGATTGTCCTCGACGATGAGCACATGGTGGCGGCGGCAGATCTCGATGATCTGTGGACGCCTCTCCTCTGAGAGCGTGACTCCCGCGGGGTTGTGGAAGTTGGGGAGGCAGTAGAAGAACTTCACGGTCCGCCCCTGACGCTTGAGTGACTCAATCCGCTCCTCCAGGGCCTCCGGGATGACGCCCTCAGCATCGATGGGGACCTGTTGCACGTCCGCCTGGTAGGTGGAGAAGATGGACAGGGAGCCGACATAGGTGGGCGCTTCCGCGAGCACCACATCTCCCGGATCGATGAACAGCTCGGTGATGATATCGACGGCCTGTTGGGATCCGGTGGTGATGATGACGTCTTCAGGATCAGCGTCGATCCCCTCCAGCGCCATCACCTCAGGGATCTGCTCCCGAAGACGGGGCAGTCCCTGCCCGTTGCCGTATTGCAGTGCCTTTCCACCATCTTTGCGCAGCATGGTCGCGGTGGCCTCAGCGAGTCGTTCCAGAGGCAGGTCTTTCAGATTGGGCATGCCGCCGGCGAGCGAGACGACCTCGGGGCGGGCAGCCACGGCGAACAAGGAGCGTGTCTCTGAGGCGCGCAGACCATGGGCGCGCGCTGCGTAGTTGTCGAGCCAGGGATCGAGCCGGTTCCCTTTCACATGCTGCGGATCAGTCACGTCATCGTCCTTTCCGGGCGGGCAGCCCTGCTGTGTTCCAAGTCTGCCACGTCCGGTGTTGGCCTCGTCCCCTCTCCTCCGGGTGAGCAGCGGGGCCGTGTTTCACGTGAAACACGGCCCCGGAGTGAGAGAGCAATGGATTGAGTACTCGATAGCGAATCGACTCGGCGGAATCGCTGTGTTTCACGTGAAACACCCTCGGGCTGTTTCACGTGAAACACGGCCCCTTGGAGTTGGGGTCTCCTGGCTCAGCCCCGATGCAGGGCTGAGCGCCTGATCAGCGCGCGCAGCTCATCCTCGCTGTTCGGGATCTCGATGACGTGCTGCTCCTTGCCGAGGAGCTCCCGCACAAACATCGGTGGTTCGGGTGCATCACCGAGAGCCTCCTCCACGGTCTCGGCGAACTTGGCGGCCAGGGCCGTCTCCATGACGAGTGTTGGGTATCCCTGTTCCATGTGGCGCAGGGCCACGGTGATGCCGTCAGCGGTATGAGGATCGATGAGCGCACCGGCCTCCGCATGGACGCGCGCGATCGAGGCAAGACGATCCTTGTGTGTTGACGTTCCGGAGACGAAGCCGAATTCCTCATGCATGTCCCGGAGGCGGTCGGTGAGATCGAGAGAGCCGGTCTCCTCCAGCGAGGCCCAGCGGGAGACGAACTCTTCCGGTCCGAGGAGTTGCCACACGAAGCGCTCCAGGTTGGAGGCGCGTGAGATGTCCATCGAGGGGCTTGAGGTCGCTAAGGTCTCGGCCGCTGAGCGCGGGCGGTAGACGCCGGAGGTGAAGAGGTCATCGAGGACGTTGTTCTCGTTCGTCGCCAGGATGAGCCGGCGGATTGGGAGGCCCATGCTCTTGGCGAGGTGACCGGCGTAGATATTGCCGAAGTTTCCAGACGGAACTACTACGTCCACGTGGAACGGTGCCCGCTCCTCTTCCGCAACGCCGTCGGAGGCTCGCAACCATGCCCAAACGTAGTAGACCGCCTGGGCGACGATGCGGCCGATGTTGATGGAGTTGACAGCGCCGAGGCTGTGCTCAGCCTTGAGGGCGGCATCGTTGCTGAGGGCCTTGACGAGCGCCTGACAGTCATCGAAGACTCCCTCAACCGCGATATTGTGGATATTCGGATCAGCCAGGGAGTACATCTGCGCGCGTTGCACGTCGCTCATCCTCCCAACCGGCGAGAGCATGAACACCGAGACCCCTTCCTGCCCGCGGAAGGCGTGCTCGGCGGCCGAGCCGGTGTCGCCGCTGGTCGCACCGAGGATGTTGAGGACCTTCCCATCGCGCGCGAGCACGTATGGGATCGCCTGACCCAGGAACTGCATCGCGAGGTCCTTGAACGCCATCGTGGGCCCCTCGGACAGCCCGACCAGCGTGAGGCCAGGAACGACGCCGTCGAGCGGTTTCAGTGGAACCACGGGAGTCGGGAATCGGTCGGCTCCATAGGCTGCCGAGACGATCGCGCGCAGATCGGCTTTCGGGATGTCGGTCGCGAAGAGGCCGATGACGGCCGCTGCCAGTGCGGCGTAGTCAAGAGAGCGCCAGTCCTCGAGGACGTCCACGGTGATCGTGGGAATCGTGGCGGGAACAGCAAGCCCCCCATCGGGTTCAAGTCCCATGAGGAGCGCTTCGGTGAAACTGACCGATGGTGCCTGGCCACGGGTGGAGATGAACTGCATGCTGCGCCTCGCTGGTCGAAGTGGGATGAGAGTCGCTCCCATCGTAGGACGATGGTGGTCGTCGAGGTATCAGCGCCCATCGCGCACAAGCTGTTTCACGTGAAACATCATGCCGCGATAAAAGGAGGACGCTTTTAAAATAGTAGGCGGCGCCGATTAATATTGGGCGGATGAAAGATATTCCGTATAGATAGCAGAATCGTGCCCCCCACCCCACGAGGGGCGGAGGGCACGGGGATCACGCGATGCTCAGGCAGCGCGGGCGGAGCGGCGAACGCTCCTACGCGGCCAGTCGTCAGCCGAGGGCCTTCTCGATCTCCTTGAGGAACGCCGGCTTGGGACGGGAGCCGGAGAACTGGTGGACGGTCTGACCGCCCTTGACGACGACGAACGTCGGGATGGAGGTGATGCCGAAGGACTGGGCGATTGACGGGTTCTCGTCGATGTCGACCTTGACGACCTTGACCTTCTCTCCGAGCTCATCGGCAACCTTGTCCACCACCGGGGCCATCTGGCGGCAAGGGCCGCACCAGGGCGCCCAGAAGTCAATGAGGACGGGAAGCTCGGAGGAGGCGACCTCGGCCTCGTAGGTGGCGTCGGTGACGGTGAGTGCGTTGGACATGAGATCTCCTAATGAATGGTCGATGAGAGTGGAGTGGAAACAGGTGGTCAGGCGGTGAGCGAAGCGATGTAGTGCTCAGCGTCCAGCGCGGCGCGACAGCCCGAGCCGGCGGCGGTGATGGCCTGCTGGTAGGTGGCGTCGGCGACGTCGCCACAGGCGAAGACCCCGGGGATGGCCGTGCGCTGGCTGGGCGCGTCAACGACGATGTAGCCGGCGTCGTCGAGCTCGAGGACGTCCTTGACGAGCTCGGAGCGCGGGATCTGGCCGATGGCGACGAACAGGCCCTCAGCGGGGATCTCGCGGCGCTCGCCGGTGACGGTGTCCTCCAGGGTGACGGACTGGAGGGAATCCTGCCCGCCCAGCGCGACGACCTTGGAGTTCCAGGCGAAGGAGATCTTCGGGTCCGCCTCGGCGCGAGCGGCCATGGCGGCGCTCGCCCGCAGCTGGTCGCGGCGGTGGACAACGGTGACGGAGGAGCCGAAGCGGGTGAGGAACGTGGCCTCCTCCATCGCGGAGTCGCCACCCCCGACGACGACGATCGGCTTGTCCTTGAAGAAGAAACCGTCGCAGGTGGCGCAGTAGGAGACGCCGTGGCCGGAGAGCCGGTCCTCGTCATCGATCCCGAGCTTGCGGTACTCCGAGCCCGTGGAGATGATGACGGTGCGAGCCTCGTAGACGGCGTCGTCCGTGGTGATGCGCTTGATGTCACCGGTCAGGTCCAGCGCGGTGACGTCCTCGTAGCGGATGTCCGCGCCGAAGCGCTCAGCCTGCTCCTGCATGTGGCTCATGAGCTCGGGGCCCATGATGCCCTCGTCGTACCCGGGGTAGTTCTCCACCTCCGTGGTGTTCATGAGGGCGCCCCCGGCCGTCACGGAGCCTGCGAGCACGATGGGGCTCAGCTGCGCGCGCGCGGTGTAGATGGCGGCCGTGTAACCGGCAGGTCCGGAGCCGACGATGACGACGTCGTGGATCATGACTCTCCTGTGTGCGAGAAATCGAGTAGCGGTAGTTGTTGCAACCAACGATGAAAACCGCTTGTTCCCGACCTCTCGCCTATCGAAGGGTGATCTCGGTGATAGTGGCCTTGTTCTTGCCGTCGTCGGGGGCCACCGGCAACTCGGTGATGACGATCACGATCGTGTCCGTCGTGGTGGCACCGAAGGAGAAGGACGTGGCCCCCGAGGTGAAGGGGCCCTCCGCCAGCAGGGTGCCCCCCTGGGGGTCCTGCGCGCTGGTGGCGCGGATCTGGACGTGACCGCCCTGGCCGGTCCCCTGGAGGCTGATCCCGGAGACGGGGGCGGCCTGCTTCAGGGTGACGGCGATGCTCACATTGCCCAGTCCCGTGGGCTGGTTCGCCCACTGGGTGTGCCAGTCCTTGGAGGTGTCCCCATCGACGAGGCGACCCTCGAGCTCGGGATGCTGGCCACTCAGGCTCTTCGCGCCGGTGATGGTGATCGGCGCCTGGGAGCCGGGCGCGTTCCCGCCCCGGCCGTCACTGCTGGGGGCGGCGGCGGTGGATGGCACCGTGCGCGCGGCGGGCACCTCCTTCTCCACGAGGGGCACGCCCAGGAGTTGGAGGATGTTGGTGATCGCGAAGTAGGCGACGACGAGCACGATGGCGAGTAGGCCGACGATGATGCCCGTCGAGACGCGGCTGTTCGTCTCGGCGTCGTCATCCTCCGAGTCGTCGTCGATGCGGGGCAGTGAGCCGGAGGTGTCGAGGGGCTCGAGGAGTGTCGGCGCGGGCCGGGCGGG